>NZ_JBSIBZ010000058.1:0-61968 GCF_058245575.1 Streptomyces sp. UF-297
CCCCCCCCCCCCCCCCCCCCCCCCCCCCCCCCCCCCCCCCCCCCCCCCCCCCCACCGCACCCGACAGCCCCGCGCAGCGGACCACGCCCGCCGCAGGCGAACCGGACCCGCACTCCGGCAACCCCGCGCAGCGGCAACGGCCCGCCGCAGGCGAACCGGCCCCGCACCCGGCAACGAACGAGCAACCACACCGGGCGAACCAAAAAAGTCGGCTACCCCCCAGCGGAGCGCCCACGTACGGTGAAGGAATGACGAGCATCGGTGGTGCGGAGATGGTCGACTGGAATCTCGCGGTTGCGACCGCGACCCGGTTCGTACGGCCGGGACCAGAGGTGAGCCGCGACGAGGCCCGGGCGGTGGTGGCCGAGCTGCGCCGGCACGCCAAGTCCTCCGAGGAACACGTGCGTTCCTTCACACGCATGGTCCGGCCGGGCGCGGAGCCGGGCGCGCAGGGGGAGGGCCCGGACGACACCCCGGTCCTGGTCGTGGACCGGGCCGGCTGGATCAGGGCGAACGTCGCCGGGTTCCGCGCGCTGCTCAAACCGCTGCTGGACAAGATGCAGGAGCGCCGCTCCAGCGTCCCCGGCGGCGCCGTCCTGGGGGCGGTCGGCGGCAAGGTGACCGGCGTCGAGCTGGGCATGCTGCTGTCCTTCCTGGCCTCCCGGGTCCTGGGCCAGTACGAGACCTTCGCGCCGGCGGGGCGCGACCTCCCGGCCGCCGACGGCGGCGGCCGCCTCCTGCTGGTCGCGCCCAACATCGTCCACGTGGAGCGCGAACTGGAGGTGGACCCGCACGACTTCCGGCTGTGGGTGTGCCTGCACGAGGAGACGCACCGCACCCAGTTCACCGCCGTGCCCTGGCTGCGCGACCACATCGAGGGCGAGATCCAGTCCTTCCTGGGCGAGACCGAGATCGACCCGGGCACGCTCCTGGAGCGGCTGCGCGAGGCCGCCCAGTCGCTGACCGGCGCCCGTCCCGAGGGCGAGGAGGACGACGCGGGCGGCCGCAGCATCGTCGACCTCGTCCAGACCCCGGCCCAGCGCGAGATCCTGGGCCGTCTGACCGCCGTGATGTCGCTGCTGGAAGGCCACGCGGACTACGTGATGGACGGCGTGGGCCCCGACGTGGTGCCCTCCGTCGCCGAGATCCGCGAGAAGTTCCAGAAGCGGCGGGCCAGCGGCGCGGGCCGGCTGGACCAGGCGCTGCGCAAGCTGCTGGGGCTGGACGCCAAGCTGCGCCAGTACCGTGACGGGGAGAGGTTCGTACGGGCCGTGGTCGAGGAGGTCGGTATGGACGGCTTCAACCGCATTTGGACCTCGCCGAACACCCTCCCGACCAAACAAGAGATCGCCAAACCGGCGGACTGGGTCGCGCGGGTGCACCGCAAGGCGGAGGGTGCACCGTAGCGCCTGCGGGTGGTGTCGGCACGCCGTCCGGCAGGAGAACGCCCCCCTCAATCACTCTTCTGAGGGACCGTGATCGATGGATAGGCGTGCAATGCTCGGGGAACTGCTCGCCTCTGTCACCATCTAGGCACTCTGTGTGACTGACGGGGTGACGCAAGAGCCGTACGGCCCGTAGCTCCCCCAGCTGAACGATTGGAAACGGACATGGGTCCCCATCCAGCGGTCGCCGCGATACGCCTCGCGGTCCGCCGCGTACTCCACGACGTACTCACTCATCACCCCCAACAGCACGGGCCGGGGCAGCGCTCCCCGCTCGTGCTCGTCGCATGCTCCGGCGGCGCCGACTCCGTGGCGCTCGCCTCCGCCCTCGCCTTCGAGGCCCCCAAGCTGGGCGTACGCGCCGGAGGAGTCACCGTCGACCACGGGCTCCAGGCCGGCTCCGACACCCGTGCCGCCGAGGTCGCGCTGCGCCTGGAAGCCCTCGGCCTGGACCCGGTCGAGGCCATCGAGGTCGTGGTCGGCAAGGGAGGCGGCCCCGAGGCCGCCGCGCGCGATGCCCGCTACGCCGCCCTGGACGCCTGCGCCGACCGCCACGGCGCCGCCGCCGTACTCCTGGGCCACACCCGCGACGATCAGGCGGAGACGGTCCTGCTGGGGCTCGCGCGCGGCTCCGGCACCCGCTCGCTGTCCGGCATGGCCGCCGTCTCCGGCAGGGACGGCCGCTACCGCAGGCCTTTCCTGGAGCTGGACCGGCAGACCGCCCGCAAGGCCTGCCTGATCCAGTCGCTGCCGGTCTGGGACGACCCGCACAACGCCGACCCGGCCTACACCCGCTCCCGGCTGCGCCACGAAGGGCTGCCGGCCCTGGAGAAGGCGCTGGGCAAGGGCGTGGTGGAGGCCCTGGCCCGTACGGCCCAGCTCTCCCGCGACGACGCCGACGCGCTGGACGCCTGGGCCGCCGACGCCGAGCGCTCGGTCGTCGACGAGAGCGGCGCGCTGGACGTCCCCGCGCTGTTCGCCCTGCCCGCCGCCGTACGCCGCAGGGTCCTGCGCCGGGCGGTCATCTCGGCGGGCTCACCTGCCGGTTCGCTCTTCGCCCGGCACATCGAGGAAGTGGACCGACTGATCACCGCCTGGCGCGGGCAAGGTGCCATCAACCTCCCCGGGCGGGTGGGTGTGCGACGGCATGGTGGCAGACTGGTGGTTCGGCAGGGCTGAGCCGCAGGGGACCTCCCTGCCGCATGAGTCGCGCGGCGTCTCATGACGTCTCAAGACACCGAACCAAGTGAGAGTGGCACGGGTGGACGACAAGGACATGGGCGCCGACCTGAAGTCGGTACTCATCAGCAAGGAAGAGATCGACGCGAAGCTGGCTGAGCTGGCCGCGAAGATCGACGCGGAGTACGCGGGCAAGGACCTGCTCATCGTCGGTGTCCTCAAGGGTGCCGTGATGGTGATGGCGGACCTGGCGCGCGCGCTGTCCACCCCCGTCACGATGGACTGGATGGCCGTGTCGTCCTACGGCGCGGGCACCCAGTCCTCCGGCGTGGTCCGCATCCTCAAGGACCTGGACACCGACATCAAGGGCAAGCACGTCCTGATCGTCGAGGACATCATCGACTCGGGGCTCACGCTGTCCTGGCTGCTGTCCAACCTCGGCTCGCGCGAGCCCGCCTCGCTCGAGGTCTGCACGCTGCTGCGCAAGCCGGAGGCGGCCAAGGTCGCCATCGACGTGAAGTGGATCGGCTTCGACATCCCCAACGAGTTCGTCGTCGGCTACGGCCTGGACTTCGCGGAGAAGTACCGCAACCTCCCCTTCGTCGGCACGCTCGCGCCGCACGTCTACGGGGGCTGACACCCGCTCGAGCCCGGCTCGAGACCCCTTCGGCGGCGGGAACCCCGAGCGGTTTCCCGCCGTTGGAGCAGGGAGACGGGAATCCAAAGCCGCATTGTTAACCCTCGGCGGCGGCGTCGGGTGACAATGCTGGGGTACCGTCCGAAGGTCAGTCTTTTTCGGGCCAGTAATACACCGTACGCACGACCAGCTCTCAGCGAGGGCTGTTGTGCCTCACTGTGGCAGGAGGGACGGGGCCTCAGCGCTCCGTATGGATGGACGTGAAGCGATACTTCCGTGGGCCGGTCATGTGGATCGTGCTGGCCGTCCTCGCCGTGGTCGTGTTGATGCAGGTAGTCGGCTCTTCCGGCGGCTACAAGACGGTGGACACCGGTCAGATCGTCAAGGCGATCAGTGACAACAAGGTGAAGTCCGCCGAGCTGACGACCGGCGATGAAAACAAGATCAAGGTCGAGCTGTCCGGCGACAACAAGATCGATGGGTCCAACAAGGTCCAGGCGAGCTACATCGGCGACCAGGGCGTCGATCTGGCCAAGACCCTGCAGTCCAAGTACGAGACCGGACAGATCAAGGACGGCTACGACGTCAAGCCCGAGAAGCAGAACCCGTTCGTCGGCGTTCTGCTCTCCCTGCTTCCCTTCGTACTGATCGTCGTCGTTTTCCTGTTCCTGATGAATCAGATGCAGGGCGGCGGCTCCCGAGTCATGAACTTCGGGAAGTCCAAGGCCAAGCTCATCACCAAGGACACCCCGAAGACGACCTTCGCCGATGTGGCGGGTTCGGACGAGGCCGTCGAGGAACTCCACGAGATCAAGGAGTTCCTGCAGGAGCCGGCGAAGTTCCAGGCCGTCGGCGCCAAGATCCCCAAGGGCGTGCTGCTGTACGGCCCGCCCGGTACGGGCAAGACGCTGCTCGCGCGCGCCGTGGCCGGCGAGGCGGGCGTCCCGTTCTACTCGATCTCCGGCTCCGACTTCGTCGAGATGTTCGTCGGTGTCGGTGCCTCCCGGGTCCGTGACCTCTTCGAGCAGGCCAAGGCGAACGCCCCGGCGATCGTCTTCGTCGACGAGATCGACGCGGTGGGCCGCCACCGTGGCGCCGGTCTCGGCGGTGGCCACGACGAGCGCGAGCAGACCCTGAACCAGCTGCTCGTCGAGATGGACGGCTTCGACGTCAAGGGCGGCGTCATCCTGATCGCCGCCACGAACCGTCCCGACATCCTGGACCCGGCGCTGCTGCGCCCCGGCCGTTTCGACCGGCAGATCGCGGTCGACCGCCCGGACATGCAGGGCCGTCTGGAGATCCTCAAGGTCCACCAGAAGGGCAAGCCGGTCGCCCCGGACGTCGACCTGTCGGCCGTCGCCCGCCGTACCCCCGGCTTCACCGGTGCGGACCTGTCGAACGTGCTCAACGAAGCGGCGCTGCTCACCGCGCGCAGCGACAAGAAGCTGATCGACAACCACTTCCTGGACGAGGCGATCGACCGCGTCGTGGCCGGACCGCAGAAGCGGACCCGGATCATGTCCGACAAGGAGAAGAAGATCACCGCGTACCACGAGGGCGGACACGCCCTGGTCGCGGCGGCCTCACCGAACTCCGACCCGGTCCACAAGGTCACGATCCTCTCCCGCGGCCGCGCCCTCGGTTACACGATGGTGCTGCCCGACGAGGACAAGTACTCCACCACGCGCAACGAGATGCTCGACCAGCTCGCCTACATGATGGGCGGCCGGGCCGCGGAGGAGCTCGTCTTCCACGACCCGACCACGGGCGCTGCCAACGACATCGAGAAGGCCACCACCACGGCCCGCGCGATGGTCACGCAGTACGGCATGACCGAGCGCCTGGGTGCGATCAAGTTCGGCTCCGACAGCTCCGAGCCCTTCCTGGGCCGCGAGATGTCCCACCAGCGCGACTACTCCGAAGAAGTCGCCGCCCTGGTGGACGAAGAGGTCAAGAAGCTGATCGAGACCGCGCACAACGAGGCGTGGGAGATCCTGGTCGAGAACCGCGATGTGCTGGACAACCTCGTTCTGGCCCTCCTGGAGAAGGAGACGCTGAACAAGGAGGAGATCGCCGAGATCTTCAAGCACATCGTCAAGCGCCCGGCCCGCCCGGCGTGGACCGGTTCCTCGCGGCGTACCCCCTCCACCCGCCCGCCGGTGCTCTCCCCCAAGGAGCTGGCTCCGGCCAACGGGTCGGCGGCGGCCCAGCCGGTCTCCACCGACAAGGCCGAGGCTGCCGAGGAGCCGCGCCCGGAGGCGTAGCCCGACCGGCCCCGGAATGAATGCCGTGCCCCACAGGTTTTAGCCTGGGGGCGCGGCATTCCGCGTTTGGAGCGGGCGCACTACGGAACGAGGCACCAGATGACCGACCCGGTGACGCTGGACGGCGAGGGCAAGATCGGCGAGTTCGACGAGAAGCGCGCCGAGAATGCCGTACGGGAACTCCTCATCGCCGTCGGCGAGGACCCGGACCGCGAGGGCCTCCTGGAGACGCCGGCCCGGGTAGCCCGCGCGTACAAGGAGATCTTCGCCGGGCTGTGGCAGAAGCCCGAGGACGTCCTGACGACGACGTTCGACCTCGGCCACGACGAGATGGTCCTGGTCAAGGACATCGAGGTGCAGAGCTCGTGCGAGCACCACCTGGTGCCGTTCGTGGGGGTCGCGCACGTCGGCTACATCCCGTCGGCCGACGGGAAGATCACGGGCCTGTCCAAGCTGGCGCGGCTGGTGGACGTCTTCGCGCGGCGCCCGCAGGTCCAGGAGCGGCTCACCACGCAGATCGCGGACTCGCTGATGGAGATCCTGGAGCCGCGCGGGGTGATCGTGGTGATCGAGTGCGAGCACATGTGCATGACGATGCGTGGCGTGCGCAAGCCGGGCGCCAAGACGACCACGTCGGCCGTGCGCGGGCAGCTGCGGGACGCGGCGACCCGGGCCGAGGCGATGAGCCTGATACTGGCCCGCTAGCCCCCCGCAGCACGCACAGAGCCCGTACGGATGCGCCGTACGGGCTCTGTCGCAGGGGGGAGAAACGTTTGCCCTCAGAGGTGGGGCGCAAATGCTCAGGCCTTGAGGTGGCCGCCGAGCCATTCCAGGGCAGCGGGGATCTCACGCTTCCAGGTGTTGAAGTTGTGGCCGCCGGTGTCGAGGATGATCGAGGCGACGGTCGAAGGCGACTTGGTGTTCTTGATGAACTGCATCGTCGGCTTGAAGTTGTCCTCGCCGACCTTGCTGGTGGTGACCAGGAAGTTCGCCTTCGGGGCCGGCAGGTTGTCCTGGCGCCAGTGCAGGTTGTTCTCGTTGCGGAGCTTCTGCTGGCCGCCGTACAGGTCGCCGGTGGTGCGGTCGTTGTCGGCCTTGTAGTTGCCGGAGAGGGACACGGCGGTGGAGAAGGCGTTGGGGTGGCGCATGGTCATCTTCAGCGCGCAGTAGCCGCCGGTGGAGTCGCCCATGATCCCCCAGTTCTTCGCCTCGGTGCCTATTCGGTAGTGGCTGGCTATGTCCTTGCGCAGGTCCTGCGTGAAGAACGTCTCGGTCTGCGGGCCGTCGGGTATGTCCATGCACTCGGTGTCACGCGGCGGGGCGACGGTCGGGCGCATCATCACCAGGACGGTGGGCTGCATCTTGCCCTTGCGTACGAGCTCGTGCTGGGTCTGCGGGAAGTGCAGCTTCTTGTAGAGCGCCTGGGCGGTGCCCGGGTAGCCGGTCAGCACGACGGACGCCGGGAACTTCTTCTCGGCGTGCTCGGGCTGGAAGTACTGCGGCGGCAGGTACACGAACGCGGGGCTGGAGATCTTGGACTTCTCGCCCTGCACCAGGACCTTGTCGATCCGCCCGCCGACGTGCGGCTTGGCGCCGCCGGGGACGCCGACGCGCTCGGAGCTGAGCACCTTCAGCTTGGTGCCGTTGGGACCGGTCTCGTAGTTCGTGACGACGCCGGGCTCGTCCTCCTGGCCCAGGAGGTCGGCCCAGGACGCGTAGAAGCCGAAGGCGTTGTTCGCGGCCAGGCCCACGCACGCGAATATCGAGATCTGCGTCACCAGGAGCAGACCGACGCGGCCGAGGACGGTGCGCCAGTTCTGCCGGGACAGCCGGGGCCAGAGCCAAACGGTGAGGATGAACAGTGCCACCGCGATGATGACGGCAAGAAGTAGCACTTTCTTGCTGGTGAGACCCATGTGGTGCTTTCTTCCGGGCGGCCGGTCGGGCGTGCCGCAAGTGGAACCCCGGGCCCTGAAACGCCGTCATACAGGGCGCAAAAGTCCAGATGCTGCGACTTAAACTCGCACGTTCTCTCGACCGGGGCGACGGGAAACTAATGTCTGACAGGCTAGATGGTGAAAAGTCGGGGACGGTTGCGTGGCGCTCGCCACGCTGGCTGCGTGGTCCTCGCCCGGAGTCGGTCCCTCCTCTCGTCGGTACGGTCGGTGCTCTGGTCGGCCTGCTGAACCTCGCGGCCGGCGTCTTTCCCCGGTTCCGGCACAGCCGGGTGCACGCCCTGGCGGAGGTGCTGCCGGGGGCGGTCAGCCCGCTGGCCGCCGCATCTTCCATAGTCGTGGGCATCCTGTTGTTGTTGCTCGCCCACGGTCTCAAACGGGGGAAGCGGCGTGCGTGGGTGGCTGCCGTAGCACTGCTTCCTGTGGGGATCGCCGCTCAGCTCGTCTACCGCCACTCCACTTTCGGAGCGGTGCTCTCGTTCCTGCTGCTGGCGTTCCTGGTGTGGCACCGCAAGCAGTTCGCCGCGCTGCCCGATCCCCGCAGCCGCTGGAAGGCGCTGGCCAACTTCGTGGTGCTGGGCGGCGCGAGCTTCGGCCTCGGCCTGGTCATCGTCAACACCCATCCGCACAAAATCGTTGGCAACCCGACGCTGTGGGAGCGTACCGAACACGTGCTCAAGGGGCTGTTCGGCTTCGAGGGCCCGGTCCAGTACACCGGCGGCGTCGACTACACCGTGGGCTACTCGCTGGGCGCGCTGGGCCTGCTGACCCTGGTCACCACCGCCTTTTTGGCCTTCCGCCCCGAGCACCCGGCGGCCCGCCTGACCGAGGACGACGAGCAGCGGCTGCGCGAGCTGCTCGAGCGGCACGGCGGCCGGGACTCGCTCGGCTACTTCGCGCTGCGCCGCGACAAGGGCGTGGTCTTCTCCCCGACCGGCAAGGCCGCCGTCTGCTACCGCGTCATCTCCGGTGTGATGCTGGCCAGCGGCGACCCCATCGGCGACGTGGAGGCCTGGCCGGGCGCCATCGAGCGCTTCATGCAGGAGGCCAAGGCGCACTCCTGGACCCCGGCCGTCACCGGGTGCAGCGAGACCGGCGGCCAGGTGTGGACCCGCGAGACGGGCATGGACGCGCTGGAGCTGGGCGACGAGGCGATCGTGGACGTGGCGGACTTCACGCTCGCCGGGCGCGCGATGCGCAACGTACGCCAGATGGTCAAGCGCATCGAGCGCAACGGGTACGAGACGCGGGTGCGGCGGGTGCGCGACCTGGAGCCGGCGGAGCTGGCCCGTATCCAGGAGGCCGCGAACGCCTGGCGGGACACCGACACCGAGCGCGGCTTCTCCATGGCGCTGGGCCGGATCGACGCCGCCCGCGACGGCGACGCGGTGATCGCCACCGCGCACCGGGCCCCGGAGGAGGGCGAGGAGGCGGGCCCGTTCGGCGACCTGAAGGCCATGCAGCACTTCGTACCGTGGGGCGGCGACGGCATCTCGCTGGAGCTGATGCGGCGCGACCGCAGCGCCGACCCCGGCATGAACGAGCTGCTGATCGTGGCGGCCCTCCAGGCGGCGCCCGACCTGAAGATCAAGCAGGTCTCGCTGAACTTCGCGGTCTTCCGCTCCTCCCTGGAGCGCGGCGAGAAGCTGGGCGCGGGCCCGGTCATCCGCCTGTGGCGGGGCCTGTTGATCTTCCTTTCGCGCTGGTACCAGATCGAGTCGCTCTACAAGTTCAACGACAAGTTCCGCCCGCGCTGGGAGCCGCGCTTCGTGGTCTTCCGCAGCTCCCGTGACATCCCGCGCATCGGGCTCGCGGCCCTGCAGGCCGAGGGCTATCTGGATCTGCGGCTGCCCCGGGTGCTGCGCCGCAGGCGGCCCGCAGAGCCGCGCCCGTGCGCGCACCACCGCCCGGCCCTGGCGCCGATGCGGCAGGAGGCGGTGCAGCGGGCCGCGTGAGCGGCGGGGCGGCCGGGGCCCGGGACGGGGCCCCGCGGGGCCGCCCCCGGCAGCGAAAACCCGCTGGCGGGGACACGCCCTAGGCTGGGCTCATGAGTACATTGCGAGGTCGCGTCGGACCCCTCGGTCTGCCGGACTGGGACCGGTGCGCCGTGATGGGCGTGGTCAACGTGACGCCCGACTCCTTCTCGGACGGCGGGAAGTGGTTCGACACCGACCTCGCCGTCAAGCACGGCCTGGACCTGATGCAGCAGGGCGCCGATTTGGTCGACGTCGGCGGTGAGTCGACCCGGCCCGGCGCCGCGCGGGTGGACGAGGCCGAGGAGCTGCGCCGGGTGATCCCGGTGGTCCGCGAGCTGGCCGCGGCGGGCGCCGTGGTCTCGGTGGACACCATGCGGGCCTCGGTCGCCGAGCAGGCGGTGGCGGCCGGTGCGCGGCTGGTCAACGACGTGAGCGGGGGCGGCGCCGATCCGGCGATGGTGCCGGTGGTGGCCGCGGCCGGCGTCCCGTTCGTGGTGATGCACTGGCGCGGCCAGTCCATCGACATGAACAACCGCGCGGTGTACGCCGACGTGGTCGGCGAGGTCGTCGCCGAGCTGAGCCAGAGCCTTCAGCGGGCGGTGTCCGGCGGCATCGACCCGCGGCGGATCGTGCTCGACCCGGGCCTGGGCTTCGCCAAGGAGGCCGAGCACGACCTGGCGCTGGTCGCGCAGCTGTCCCGGCTGCGGGAACTGGGACGGCCCCTGCTGGTCGCCGCTTCGCGCAAACGGTTCCTGGGCAGGGTGCTGGCAGGCGGTGCGGGCAGCACCCCGCCGCCGGCCCGGGAGCGGGACGCGGCGACGGCCGCGGTGTCGGCGATCGCGGCACGCGAAGGGGCCTGGGCGGTACGGGTGCACGAGGTACGGGCGAGTGCGGACGCGGTGCGGGTGGCGCGCGCCGTAGAAGGTGCTGTAGGTGCCGTGGGCGCTGCGGGTGCGGCGGATGTGGCGGACGCGACGGGAGCGGTGTGAGTCCACGTACGGACATCGAGCTGGTCGAACAGGCGAATACCGATCTGTACGAGGCCATGGAGCGCGGCGATCACGAGGCGATGTCCGAGCTGTGGCTGGACGGCCAGGTGAGCGTGGTGCACCCGGGCTGGCCCGTGCTGCGCGGCCGCGGCGAGGTGCTGCGCTCGTACGCCCTGATCATGGCGAACACCGAGTACATCCAGTTCTTCCTGACCGATGTCGAGATCGACGTCATCGGGGACACGGCGCTGGTGACCTGCACCGAGAACATCCTCAGCGGCGGCCCCGCCGAGGAGGACGGCTCGGTGGGGCCGCTGATCGGGCAGCTGGTCGTGGCGACCAATGTCTTCCGGCGTACGGAAGAGGGCTGGCGGGTGTGGTCGCACCACGGCTCACCGGTCCTGGCCGACCAGGGGGACGACGAGGACGAGGGGCCGGAGGACTGAGCGGGCGGGCCTGAGCGGGCGGCCTGAGCGGGCGGGCACGGAGCGTGCCGGGCCGTCACCGGCAAGGGTCAGCGACGGGCCGACCGGCGCACCCGTTCGAGCCAAGTGGGGCCTGGGAAGGGGTGGGGTGCGGGGCTCTGGGTAAGAGGCCGCGCGGACGCCTTCGCAGCCGCTTAGCAGTGGTGCGGGGCCTTGTCCATAGCCCCCGTGGGCGAGCGCAGTCAGCGCTCGCAGGTAGATTCGATGACTGGGTGGTGTGCCGAGCGGGTCGGGCGAATGTCCGACCGGGCCTGGTACGTGCCCGGATTTCCGACGATCAGTGGGACCAGAGGAACCAGTGGGAGTGATTCGCGTGGATCGTGTCGCGCTGCGTGGGCTGAAGGCCCGAGGGCACCACGGGGTGTTCCCCCGCGAACGCGAGGAAGGCCAGACCTTCATCGTGGACCTGGTGCTGGGCCTGGACACCCGCCCCGCCGCGGCATCCGACGACCTCGCGAAGACCGTGCACTACGGCGTGGTGGCGGAGGAGGTCGTGGCCGTCGTGGAGGGCGAGCCGGTCGACCTCATCGAGACGCTCGCTGAGCGGATCGCCGTCACGTGCCTCAAGCACGAGGGGGTGCAGGAGGTGGAAGTGGTCGTCCACAAGCCGGACGCCCCGATCACCGTCCCCTTCGACGACGTGACCATCACCATCACCCGGAGCCGAGACGTATGAACACCACCAGCAGTGACCCGACCGTACAGCCGGTGCCCGCCTCCGTGGTGGAGCAGGTGGACGCGGCGGATGTGACGCTCTCCAACCCCAAAGGCGCCGTGATCTCGCTCGGCAGCAATCTCGGCAACCGCCTGGAGACGCTCCAGGGCGCCATCGACGCCCTGGAGGACACCCCCGGCCTGCGGGTCAAGGCGGTCTCCCCGGTGTACGAGACCGAGCCGTGGGGCGTGGAGCCGGGCACCCAGCCCTCGTACTTCAACGCGGTCGTCCTGGTCAGGACGACGCTGCCGCCGTCCTCCCTGCTGGAGCGCGGGCACGCCATCGAGGAGGCCTTCGAGCGGGTCCGCGAGGAGCGCTGGGCGCCGCGCACCATCGACGTCGACATCGTCGCGTATCAGGACGTGGTCTCCGACGACCCGCAGCTGACCCTGCCGCACCCGCGCGCCCATGAGCGCGCCTTCGTGCTGGCGCCGTGGTACGACGTGGACCCGCAGGCCGAGGTCCCCGGGCGCGGTGCGGTGGCCGAGCTGCTCACGGAAATGGGCCGCGAGGGCGTCACCCCGCGCGCCGACCTGGAACTGCGGCTGCCCGAGTAATCGTTGGGCTGGCGGGTTCGGTAGGACGAGAAGGCATAAGGGGCGAGCGCTCGGTGAAGCAGCTACGTATCAAGGTGCTGGTCGGGCTGTTCGTGGTGGCCGGGGTGCTGGCGTGGGCCGGCGCCCGGCTGTGGAACTCCCTGGGCACCTTTCCCAGCGTGCCGCTGGCGGCGCCGATCGTGCTGGCGCTGATCGCGGTGGTGCTGGCGGCGACCGCCCTGGCGCTGCGGTCCCGGCTACGCGCGCAGCGCGAGCGCCGTCCCGGTGCCAAGGGTGTCGATCCGATGCTGGCGGCCCGCGCGGTGGTCTTCGGCCAGGCGAGCGCCCTGGTGGCCGCGCTGGTGGCCGGGCTGTACGGCGGCGTGGGCGTCTTCCTGCTGACCTCGGGCCTGGACGTCGCGCCGCGCCGGGACCAGGCGATCTACGCCGGTCTCTCGGTGCTGGCGGGCGTGGCCGTGGTCGCGGCGGCCTTCTTCATGGAGCGGGTGTGCAAGCTGCCGGAGGATGACGACGAGGCGGGGGCACGGGCGGTCTGAGTGGGCTTCCGCGCCCGGTTAGGGGCGCGGGGAACTGCGCGAACGGCCCCCACCGGCCCGCGGTGTCACGACTGCGCTTCCAACGGGGACCCGTTCGCCGCGCGAGCGCTCACGCCTCCGGGACGCTGTCCAACGCCACATCCGCGCGAGCGATGTTCGCCGCGTCGGCGGTCGTCGAGCGGCGCAGCGCCTCGTGCAGGCGGGCGGGCGTCAGGACGCCCAGGAAGCGGTCGTCCTCCAGTACGGCGATCCAGCCCGCGTCGTACTGGAGCATGGTGGCGAAGGCCTGCCTGAGGGAGGCGCCGACGGGCAGCCAGGCGTCCATCCGGCGGGCGTGCTCGCGTACGGTGCCGGGCGCGGCGGAGGCGAGGGAGAGGGCGTCGGCGGAGACCCAGCCGTGCAGGGTGCTGTCGGAGTCCAGGACGACGGCCCAGGGGGCGCTGTCGGCGGTCATACGGGCCAGTGCCCGGTCGGTGGGGTCGTCGAGGTGGACGACGGGGGGCTGTTCGAGGTCGCCGGTCTCCACGGGCGTGACCGACAGGCGCTTCAACCCCCGGTCCGCGCCCACGAATTCGGCGACGTACGGCGTCGCGGGCGCGCCCAGGACCGTGGCGGGGGCGTCGAACTGGTCGATGCGGCCCGAGCCGTAGACGGCGATGCGGTCGCCGAGGCGGACCGCCTCCTCGATGTCGTGGGTGACGAAGAGCACGGTCTTGTGGAGCGTGGACTGCAGGCGCAGGAACTCGGTCTGCAGATGGTCGCGGACGACCGGGTCGACGGCGCCGAAGGGCTCGTCCATCAGCAGGACGGGCGGGTCGGCGGCCAGGGCGCGGGCGACGCCCACGCGCTGGCGCTGGCCGCCGGAGAGCTGCTCGGGGTAGCGCTCGCCGTACACCGAGGGGTCCAGGCCCACCAGGTCCAGGAGTTCGGCGGCGCGCTCGCGGGCCTTCTTGCGCTGCCAGCCCAGCAGGTGGGGGACGGTGGCGGTGTTCTCCAGGACGGTCTTGTGCGGGAAGAGGCCGACCTGCTGGATGACATAGCCGATACGGCGGCGCAGTTCGACCGGGTCGACGGTGGATATGTCCTCGCCGTCCAGGTAGATCGTGCCGCCGGTGGGCTCGATGAGGCGGTTGACCATCTTCATGGTGGTGGTCTTGCCGCAGCCGGACGGTCCGACGAGCGTGACCAGCTCTCCCTGGGCTACCTCGAAGGAGAGGTCGTCGACGGCGGTGGTGCCGTCGGCGTAGCGCTTGGTGACGTGCTCGAAGCGGATCATGGTTCCCCATTGTGGCCGTGCTGTTGTGGATGTCTCGCGCCCGGTCGTTGTGAACTCGTGAACGCGTTGTTGCGGGCGGATGACCGGCTGGACCGATTGTCAGTGGTGGGGGATAGGGTCGCAGACAGTCACCGAAAATGTGAGCTACCGGGCGGGGAGGTGACCGGGTGTGAGTGCTGGGGGTCCGCAGAGCTGTCTGCAGGCGAACGACTGGATCTGCGGGGAGTATGTCCGCACACGGAGCCAGGAGTTGCTGGACGCCACCGTCCAGCACATCGGCATCACGGCCGCGTCCGTGGCGATCGGGCTGCTGATCGCCTTTCCGCTGGCGCTGCTGGCCCGCCGCTTCAAGGCGGCCGCCGGGCCGGTGCTGGGCCTGACCACGATCCTCTACACCGTCCCCTCGCTGGCCATGTTCGCGCTGCTGACGCCCCTGTTCGGCGTCTCGGCCGCGGTCGTGATCACGGGCCTGGTGCTGTATTCGCTCACGATCCTGGTGCGCAACATCCTCGCCGGGCTGCAGTCGGTGCCCGGCGAGGTGCGCGAGGCGGCCCGCGGGATGGGGTACGGCCCCGCCCGGCTGCTGTTCGGGGTCGAACTCCCGCTGGCGCTGCCCGCGTTGATGGCGGGGCTGCGGATCGCCACGGTCTCCACGGTCGCGATGACGACGATCGGCGCCGTGGTCGGCTACGGCGGCCTGGGGAACCTCATATCCAGCGGGATGGAGGGCTTCTTCAAGGCGGAGGTGCTCACGTCCTCGGTGCTGTGCGTGGTGCTGGCGGTGGCCGCGGACCTGCTGCTCATAGGCCTGCAGCGGCTGTTGACGCCCTGGACGCGGGTGCGTACGGGCAAGCGCGTGGGGCCGCGGCGCGCGGCGACGGCGAAGAAGGCGGTGGCCTGAGGCGATGGACGCGATCTCGGGAGCGTGGGACTGGCTGGCGACGGCTGCCAACTGGGCCGGTGAGAAGGGGGTTTGGCACCGCCTGGCCGAGCACGGCGTGCTGAGCGTGGTGTGCCTGGCGCTCTCCTGCCTGATAGCCCTGCCCACGGCGGTGTATCTGGGGCACATCGGCAAGGGCGGTGCGCTGGCGGTCAATATCTCCAATGTGGGGCGGGCGGTGCCCACCTTCGCGGTGCTGGTGCTGCTGACGCTCAGTCCGCTGGGCACGTCCGGATATCTGCCGACCGTCATCGCGCTGGTGCTCTTCGCGATACCCCCGCTGCTGACCAATGCCTATGTGGGCATGCGGGAGGCGGACCGGGACGTGGTCGAGGCGGCCCGCGGGATGGGCATGTCGGGGCCCCAGCTGCTGTGGCGGGTCGAGCTGCCGCTCGCCTACCCGCTGATCATGACGGGCCTGCGCTCGGCGGCGGTGCAGGTGGTGGCGACGGTGACGCTGGCCGCGCTGGCCGGCGGCGGTGGCCTGGGCCGGATCATCACCGCCGGGTTCGGCAACTACAACACCCCGCAGGTGGTGGCGGGAGCGGTCCTGGTGGCCGTACTCGCCCTGCTGGTGGAGGGGCTGCTGGTGGTGGCGCACCGGGTGTTCGACCCGATGCGGTGCAGCCGGCTGCGTACGGCCTCCGGCCGCTGACCCGGCTACCCGTTCCCGACCCGCCTGCGCGCGCTCAACTTCGTACTACCGAACTGGATGGTGAGACCCATGATCAGGAAGCCGCGTGCAGTACGCACCGCGCTCGTCGCGGGGACGGTGGCCGCGCTGGCCGCCGGGCTGGCCGCCTGCGGTGGCGAGAGCCTGGAGGCCAAGGGCGGCAAGGACGGCGGCCAGGGGGACATCGTCGTCGGGTCGGCCGGGTTCACCGAGTCCAAAGTGCTCGCCGAGATGTATTCCAAGATCCTTTCCGATGCCGGGTATCGCACCTCGGTCAAGACGCTGGCCAATCGCGAGCTGTACGAACCGGCTCTGGAGAAGGGCCAGATCGACGTCGTACCGGAATACGCCTCCACACTCACCGAATTCCTCAATGCCAAGAAGAACGGCACCAATCCCAAGCCCCTCGCCTCCAGCGACATCGGCAAGACGGTGGCCGAGCTGAAGAAGCTCGCCGAGCCGCGCGGACTGAAGGTTCTGCCGCACGGCAGCGCCACCGACCAGAACGCCTTCGCGGTGACGAAGGAATTCGCCGACAAGCACCACCTCAAGACGCTCTCCGACCTCGGCAAGTCCGGCCAGAAGGTCAAGCTGGCGGCGGGCGAGGAGTGCGAGTCGCGGCCGTTTTGCAAGCCGGGCCTGGAAAAGACCTACGGCATCGACCTCGCGGGCATCGACCCCAAGGGCGTGGGCACCACCCAGTCCAAGCAGGCGGTCAAGGACGGCACGGACCAGATGGTGCTGACCACGACCACCGACGCCACACTGGGCAACTTCGGCCTCGTACTGCTCAAGGACGACAAGGCCCTGCAGAACGCCGACAATGTGCTGCCCGTGGTGAATGCCAAGGAGGCCGGCGCGAAGGAGATCGAGACGGCTCTGGGCAAGCTCACGGGCGTGCTGACGACCGACGACTTGATCGACTTGAACCGCAAGGTGGACGCGGAGCGGCAGAAGCCCTCGGACGTCGCACTGGCATATCTCCAGTCGAAGGGACTGGCGAAGAAGTAACCACCGGGATACGGATTGGCGGGCGGGGCCCCATCGGCCTCGCACGCACGGTAAGTTTCAGGCCATGCCACGAGGACGCCACCGCCATTCGCCATCCCTGCACCGGCTTCTTCCTCCCACGACGGTCGCCGGTGCGTCAATTGCCTGTGCCACCGGTGCGTGGTTCGTCGGCGACGACCTCGTGCAGCGCGTACTCGCCGCGGGAGCGGCCGCCGCCGCTGTCGGCGGCGCGGTGCTGCTGCGCGCCTGGGACCGCACCGCGGGCAAGCGCGTCGCCGAGCTGACCAGTGCGCGCATGCGGGACGAGTGGAAGACCGAGGAGCGGATAGCCGAGCTGGAGTCCGACATCGAGGAGTCCCGCGAAATACGGTCCGCGCTGGACACCAAGCTGCGCGCCAAGCGGGCCGAACTGGCCCGGCTGCGCAGCGAGCACGCCGAACTGCTGCGCCGCTACGCCACCGCCGAGACCGAGCGCGCCAGCGCCCTGGAGGGCCGCCGCCTCCTGGCCATCGAGGCCGCGACACCGGCCGCCAGGGCCGCGCTGCCGGCGGCGGGCGCGGACGCCGCGGCGGGTGCCACGGCTGAGGGCACCATGGCGGCGGGCGCCACGGCTGCCGTGCCGGACACGTTCCGGGCGGGGGGCGGGGGCGGTGGGTCCGCTGGGGCCGGTGGATCCGCTGGTTCCGTGAGTGCGTCCGGTGGTTCCGAGGGGTCTGACGGCGCGTCCGGTGCTTCCGAGGGGGCCGAGGGCTCTGACGGCGCGTCCGTGGACGCCGCTCCTTCTCGTACCGGTGCCGCCGCCGGGGCCGGAGTGGCCGGACCCACCGTCTCCGGACCCACCGTCTCCGGATCCACCGTCTCCGGACCCACCGCCGAGGACTACTTCAAGGCGTCCGAGGCGCTGCGGCAGCTGTCGCGCAACGCGGCGCGGCAGGCGGCGGGCGGGGCGGCCCAGGAGGGCCTGGAAGGCCGCTCCGAGGGGCCGGCGGAGGACCAGGCTGACCAGGCTGCTGAGGGCCAGGACCAGGACCTGGCTGTCGAGAGCCGTGACGCCGAGGGCCGTGCCTCTGCCTCTGAGGGCCGAGTCGAGGACGAGGCGGCGGAGGAGCCCGGCGAGGGGCATGCCCGTACGCCGGTACCCGACGCGGCGCCCACATCTGACGCGGCGCACACGCCCGTTGCTGAGCCCGAGCCGGTCACCGAGCCTGAGTCGTTCACCGAGTCCGGGCCTGCCACCAAGGCTGAGCCCGTAACCAAGCCCGAGCCCGAGGCCGTAACCAAGCCTGAAGCCGACGCCAAGCCCAAGGCCGTAACCAAGCCCACCGTCGCTCCCACTCCCACACCCACCCCCGTTCCCGTACCGCGCAGGGCCCCGGCCGTAGCCGTCCGCCGGTCGCTGCCCGCCTCCCGTATGACAGGCGGCTTCGACTTCTTCGGCAACGGCAGCGCTGCCCCCGCGCCTCTGGAGGACGACCTCGCGGACGTCGTGGGCGACGAGGCGGTCGCCGAGCAGACCCAGCGCGCCCGGCACGCCAAGCCCGCCACGTCGGCCGAGCACACCGCCCGCCCGGCGCGCCCCGCGGCCACCACCACCGCACCGGCAGCGGCTCCGCAGCCCGTCACGGATCACAACTCCGCTCAGGGCACCGGCCACAGCACCAACAGCAACGCCAACAACACCACCGACA
Organism: Streptomyces sp. UF-297; assembly: GCF_058245575.1. Classification (NCBI taxonomy): domain Bacteria; kingdom Bacillati; phylum Actinomycetota; class Actinomycetes; order Kitasatosporales; family Streptomycetaceae; genus Streptomyces; species Streptomyces sp. UF-297. Next base: position 18,327 of record NZ_JBSIBZ010000058.1, read on the forward strand.
AAGGCGTAGGCGAGGTCATCGACCTCACCGCGCACGACGAGACCGAGCAGATCGACGTAGCGGACCTGCGCAGCGCCATCTCCTGACTCCACTGACCAGGCCTCACTGCGTCCGACTGCATAGGCCATTGGTCATACGCGGACGCGAAGCCCACTCCTCAAGGAGGAGAGGAGTGGCGCTTTGGTCAGAGCGCGCCACGGATCAAGACCGTCCCACGGTCGGACGGATTACCGGTGATCCGCGGAAAGGATGGAGACATCCACCGCGCACCGACCCGTGAGGAATCCACCGTGGCCCGCTCCCTGCGTACCGCCGTCCGCACCACCGCCTTCGCCGCCGTCACCGTCGCCGCAGGCCTGGCGCTCACCGCCTGCTCCGGCTCGTCGAACCCCTTCGACGACCACCAGGAGAAGAGCGACTACAAGACGGGCGCGGAGGCGAAGAAGGACCGCAAGTCCGTGCCGCGCTGGCTGCCGGACAACGCCTCCGACATCAAGTACGTGATGTCCACGACCGGCGACGACCGTCTGATCGCCACCAAGCTCGACGGCGGCAAGCTGCCCGCCGAGTGCAAGCCCGGCAAGGCGCAGGGCAAGCCGAAGCTGGAGGCCGACTGGTTCCCCAAGGACGTCGCCTCGAAGGCGGACACCAACTGCGGCACCTGGTCGGGCGCCAAGATCGACGACACCTTCTACGCCTGGCAGGACCAGGACGTGGTGCTGGGCAAGGTCAAGGGCGGCAAGAGCTGACCCCTTCGCCCGGTGGGCGGTGTGTCATCCGCGGGCACGTCGTGGCTGGTCGCGCAGTTCCCCGCGCCCCTTGGGGACCCGGCCTGTAGTCCGGACGCCGGTCCGGCGCCTCAGTCCACCACCCGGTAGAGCACCTGCCCCTGCGGCCCTGTGTCCACCTGGCGCAGGGCCGGGTCGTTGCCGGGCAGTCCGCCCTGGCTGCGCCACTGCAGGACCCACTTGGCCTTGTAGCGGTGCAGGATGTCCAGGCGCTCCTGACGCGGGGTGCCGGCGGCGTAGTAGCGGGCGACGGCGGCATCGCGCTCCTTCTCGTCAGGGAGAAAGAAGTCCGGGTAGGCCGAGCCCACCGTATAGACGCCGTACGCGGGGACCATGCTCGCGATGTTGCCGCCGGAGACCATCACGGTGTCACCGCGCTCCGCCCACTTCATGATCCACTCGTAACCGGCCTTCGGCTCCCAAGCGCCCTTCAATACGGAGTGTGGCAGGGCATCAGCCCGTACGACGAAGTTGAGCGCGCCGGACTGCGCCCACGCACCGGCCAGCAGCGCGGCGCCGGTGACCACGACGAAGGCGCGGCGTACGGCCTTCCTGCCGCCCTCGACCATGGCCAGTGCGGCGGCCAACTGCGCGGGAATCATCACAGCGGGCAGCGCCCGCCCCCACGACCAGTGCCCGATCAGCCCACCGACGCCGACCATCAGCGCACCCAGCGCAAAGAAGATCACCAACGGATCCCGCCGGTCCCGCCGCCAGCGGAACGCCAGCGCCACGACGCCGATGAGCGCGAAGCCGCAGTGCAGCAGCAGACCGCGGTACAGCGGCCGGTGGATGCCTTCCAGGCCGCCGATCGTGAAGAGAGAGAAGAAGGAGTAGTACGGCCAGGCGGCGAGCAGCGCCAACCCGACCACGATCCCGCAACCCAGCCGCAGCCAGGTCTCCTTGGCGGGCCAGGGCCGGGCACCGAGCAGCAGGCCGAGCGCCCCGAAGGTCGCCACGACTCCGGTGAACTGGTGGCTGAGCAGGATCAACGCCCACAGCAGGCCGAGCCCTTGATAGGCGGCCCAGGCCCCGCGGCTCGTCAGCCTCCCGCCACGCCACCCGCTCCCGCGCAGTGTTGTGGACAGCAGCGCCCAGAAGTGAAAGGTGAGCCCGAGCGCGAAGGTGCTCGGGTAGGAAATATTGAGCGACAGGGACGTGAGCCCGAGGAACCCGCTCCATATAAGGAACTTCGGCCCCCACAGCAGCAGCAGACACAGCGTGGCCAGCGGGGGCGCGGCCCGGTGCGTACTGAGCGTCCGTGTGAACCGCCAGATGCCGGTCAGCAGCAGCGCGAGCCCGACGACCGCCGCGATCCGCAGCACTGAGAAGGTGCCCAGCCCGCTCACCTTGGCGAGGGCGCCCAGCAACACCATCCACGGCGAGTAGTACGGGCTGGGCGTGTCCGCGTCGACCATCGGGTTGCCCGGGTCGACCAGGCTGTCCCGCAGCCGCTCGATCGTCGCCGCGTGCACGCCGAGGTCACCGATCCATGGCAGTCGCACGATCGACAGCACCAGGAACGTGACCACGAGCAGCACGATTCCGTGCAGCGCCGCCACCACACGCGCGGAGTCCACGGCTCTGCGCAGGCGCCCGGGCGCGGCCGTGCCGAAGCCACCGACGTCCGGACGGGCGTCGGCGGGGCGAGTCGTCGGTTCAACGGTGTGCGTCATGCTGGGAACACCCACGTGCGGTAGACGAGGAAGGAAGTCAGGCGCGGCGAGGCGCAGCGGGCCCGGGCCCGGAAGCGGTCCGTGAGGTCAGCGGCGGGTGCGCCGGCTGGTGCGGGCGCGCAGCTTCCAGGGCATGACGGCGGATTCGAGCTGGACGGCGAAGCTCATCTTGGACTCGCCGACCGTGCGGTCCTCGAAGTGGATGGGGACCTCCATCACGTTCAGGCCCCGGCGCAGCGCGCGGTACTTCGTCTCGACCTGGAAGCTGTAGCCGGCGCTGTCGACCGTGCCCAGGTCGATGGCGTCGAGGGCGTCGGCGCGCCAGAGGTTGTAGCCGGCGGTGATGTCGCGGACGCGGGTGCCCAGGATCGTGCCCGCGTAGGTGTTGGCCCAGCGCGAGAGCAGCTTGCGGTGGGGCTTCCAGGCGTCGGAGAGCGTGCCGCCGGGGACGTACCGGCTGCCGATGACCAGGCTCGCGTCGGTGGACAGCGCGACGCCCAGCATCTCGGCGATCTTGCCGGCCGGGTGGCTGCCGTCGGCGTCCATCTGCAGCACGTACTCGGCGCCCTGCTCCACGGCCTGGCGCATCCCGGCCGCGTACGCCCGGCCCAGACCGTCCTTGGTCGTGCGGTGCAGTACGCGCATCCGCGGGCGCTCACCCTCGCGGTTGTAGCGCTCGGCCAGCGACTCGGCGAGCTGACCGGTGCCGTCGGGGCTGGAGTCGTCGACGACGAGCAGGCTCAGACCGGGCAGGCCCAGCCCCATCAGCGTCTCCACCATGCCGGGCAGGTTGCCCGCCTCGTTGTACGTCGGCATGACGACGGTGAGCGGGGTGTTCGCCCAGTCGCCGGGAATCCGGGGGGTGGGTATGCCGGAGGGCGCGGGGGGCTCGGAGATCTCGGCGGTCGGGGAGGGCACAGTCACGGGTCAGCCATTCACGGGGTCGGGATGTGAAGAACCGAGCGAAGTCGTCGGCGTCTGCGGGGTGTTCAGCGTGTTCGGGGTGTTCGAAACCTTCGGGAATTACGGGGGGTAGGTGACGTGCGGAGGGGGCGGAAGTACGCACGGCGCCGAGAATGCCGAGCGCACCGAAGGCGACGGGGCCGCAGCCGTCCCCGCCGCCACCGACACCACTGACACCTCCGTCACCGCACTCACCGGTCCGAGGAGAAGCGCACCGCGCCGTCCGCCAGTTCGGCCTCGCACCACACCCGGGCCCCCGCCCGGAGTTCGTTGTCGGCGCCGATGCGCGCGCCGTCGCCGACGACCACGTCGTGCAGCTGCGTACGCGTACCGACGCGCGCGCCCGCGCCGACCAGGCTGCCGCTGACGTACGTGTCCGGACCGATGTGGGCACCCTCCAGCACGATCGAGCCGCGCACGACCGCGCCCGCCTCGACCCGGGCCCCGGTACCCACGAAGGTGCCCTTGTCGATCTTGGCGCCTTCCTCGACCCGCGCTCCGGGCAGCAGCAGCGCCTCGCCGGGCGGGCCGGGGACGGCGGGGGAGGCGACGACGCCGCGCACCAGGTCGGCGGAGGCCTGGATGAAGTCGGCGGGCCGGCCCAGGTCCAGCCAGTACGTGTTCTCGACCTTGCCGTACAGGTGGGCGTCGGAGTCGAGCAGCGCGGGGAAGGTCTCGCGCTCGACCGAGACGGGCCGTCCGGCCGGGATGGTGTCGATCACCGAGCGGCGGAAGACGTAGCAACCCGCGTTGATCTGGTCGGTGACGATCTCCTCGGGCGTCTGCGGCTTCTCGGTGAAGGCCAGCACCCGCCCGTCCTCGTCCGTCGGCACCAGGCCGTACGCGCGCGGGTCGATCACCGGCACCAAGTGCAGGCTGACGTCGGCGTCGCGCCGCCGGTGGTCGTCGACCAGGCCACGGATGTCCAGGCCGGTGAGGATGTCGCCGTTGAAGACCAGGACCGGCTCGTCGGGGCCGCAGGCCAGCCGCTCGGCGGCGTTGCGGATGGCGCCGCCGGTGCCCAGCGGCTCGTCCTCGACCACGTACTCCAGGTGAACGCCGTACTCCGAGCCGTCACCGAAGTACGGCTCGAAGACCTCGGCCAGGTAGCACGTGGCCATCACGATGTGATCGACACCGGCCGCCGCGGCCCGCGCGATCTGGTGTGCCAGAAAGGGGACACCGGCGGCGGGCATCATCGGCTTGGGCGTATTGACCGTGGCCGGCCGCAGTCGGGTGCCTTGGCCACCGACCAGCAGAATCGCTTCCGTCATTTATCCCCCACTAGGAATAATCGGACCAAACTTACCTCATTCGCCTTAACCGTTGTGTGTTGTCCAATTCACATGGATTGCCGCGAACCGAGTGATGCGAATTGCCGTCTACTTGTCACGGCCTGGCCCGTGGACTCACCCATTCCTGTTCCTCTGGCCGCGGCTATCGACAGTCGCGGCACCGGCCCGGCGTCGGCGATCGGAAGACCCGGTCGCAGCCCGGGCATTCCTGGAAGGGGTCCGGGCGGGGTGGCGGGGGTGGTGGTGCCGGGGGCGTGGGGAGCGCTGGTGGCAGCCGGTGCGTGAGGCGGTGGGCGAGGAGCGCGGCCGGTCTGCGGATGATCCCGTCGGGGAGGTCGGCGGTGAGGGTGCGGATCACTTGCTGTGGTGGGACGTCGAGGGCCAGCCATGCGCTCGCGGCCGGGGCCAGCTGAGTGATCTCCCGTACGGAGAGCGTCAGTCGGGCGTCGGCGCGGCGCAGCCCGGAGAGAAGATCGGTGGCCGGAGAGCGCTCGGGAGGCGGGGCCGGTGGGCGGCGCGGTGGTCGTTCCGCTGGTCGCACAGGTTCATCCACAGGCTGTGGATGAACCTGTTGGTGTTCGCTGACTCTGCTCGCCGGGCACTCGAAGTACCTGGTTCGGGTGATGATGCGCTGCCCTGCCGTACGCACCTTGGTGCGCTCCAGGTAGCCCGCCGCCTCAAGTTCCTTCAGCGCCCCGGCGATTCGGTACTCGCTCTCCGGGAACCGCGCCGCCAGCGCCTTGATGCCCACCCTGGCCCCGTCAGGCAACGACTGGATGTGCACGGCGAGCCCGACGGCGGTGAGCGAGAGGGTGTCGTGCTGGGCCAGGTGATTGCCGACGACGGTGAAGTGGGTGTCGTGGCGGTGGCGTACGTGAGCGACGCCGGCGGGGGCCGGATGCGGTGACGGATTCCGGGGATGCGCGGACCTGCGCGCGCTAAACTGCGCTGAAGTCATCGGGAAGGTCTAGCTTCCTGTTGATCAGGCCCTCGGATCGGGATGCCAGTCCCACCGAGGGCCGTCGTATGTGCGGGTGACGTGGCGTGAACGTACCGCGTCCTATGGCGCATATGCGACCCCGTCACCCGATGTGCTGACAAAGGGAGTTGGAGGATTCCCAGGCGCGAAGCGCGCTGCTACGGACGGCCCGACCACATCGGCGAAACGTCGATGGACCAGACGTCGCCCGCCTGCCTGTCGTCGGGGTCGTCCGGGTCGTGACTGCAGTTCCCGCACGGGTCGGGATCCTCGATGACGTGGATGCGCGCGCCCGACTCCGGTACGCGGTAACGGTGCATGTCATCGGCCTGCTCATCGATCTCGACCGTGTGGCACAACGCCTCGATGGCTGCCCGAAGTTCGGTGAAGCGCACGCGCTGCGCGAAGGATCCGTACGCCTCCGCGAGGGGCGGCGGCACCATTGCCGGAAGGTCGCCGTGGAACAGCCGGTGGATCTTCACTCCGTAGCCGAAGCAGGACATTGCCCGCTGGCCCTCGGACTTCTGGGCAAAGTTGATTTCTACGAGTCCGTGGTCCCGACGCAGGAGGCCGCGGGACGGGACGTCCAGGCCGTCCGGCCCCAGCGCGTCGCGCCAGCTTTCGGGACTGGAGTCGATGCCTGCTCCGAGCACATCGCAGCGGGTGGCGACGTGCGCGTAGAAGTCCAGATCGGACATCCGCCCCTCACCCTCCCGCTCGCTGTGTTTGCTCGTGCCGTACGCGGCAAATCTAGCGGGCGCGGGCACGCGCGTACGTAGGGGGCGGGGGGGAAGGGTTGGGAAGTTCTTTCCCTGCGTACTTATGGGGTGTCGCGGGCGGCCGCGACGCGGGCCACCGGGTCGCGGTATTCGTGATCCGGCAGCCGCTCGCCGCGGGAGGCCGCGACGCGGAGGGCGTCGTGCAGGGACTCGGCGAGGCGGGCCGCCAGGAAGCGGAACTGGATGTCGGGCGTGCGGGAGCCGTGGAGCATGTGCCGGGCCCGCATCAGCAGCTCCTCGGCGACCGTGAGCTGCATCTCCTCCACCCGGTCCGCGAGCTCGGACACCGGCCCGACCCCGTCCGTACTCAGGTAACAGGGCGCACCGTCGGGCCGGGCCCAGGGCAGCAGGCGGGCGGCGGAGATCTTCGAAGCCGCTGAAGTCGCTGTTTCGGGTGGGGAGTTCACTGTCATGGCATCCACGGTGACAGCAGGTAGCTACTTTGTGGAGAAGTAACAGCGCTACGTGAACGTACTGCCCGGCGGGTGCGGTTCGCGTGCGGCAAGAGAGGGTGCGGCATGGCGCGTGAGACGGAACCGCCCGTAAGTCTGCAGATGTTCGGTGCTTTGGTGAAGTGTCTGCGGGACGGCAAGGGATGGACGCAGGTACGGCTGGGAAAGGCGCTCGGCTATTCCGAGGCCTGGGTAAGGAAGTTGGAGAGCGGCGGCCATAAGCCCGATCCCAAGCAGGTGGAATCCTTGGAGGGGGCGCTGGAGGCCGGCGGGGCGCTGCGGGCCCTGGCGAAGTTCTTGGCCCGGTCCGGCTTCCCGGAGTGGTTCGCGGAGTATCTGAACTTGGAGTCCGAGGCGGTGGTGCTCCAGTGCTACGACGCGTACGTACTGAAGGGGCTGTTGCAGACGGAGGCGTATGCGCGGGCCGTGTCCGACGCCCGGGTCCCGGCCGCGAGTCAGGAGGAGATCGAGGTGTGGATCCAGGCGCGGATGACGCGCAAGGCAATCTTCACTCGCACGCCGCTGCCCACTCTGGCGTTCATCATCGAGGCGTGGGTGCTCATGCGTTCCGTTGGCGGGCGAGCTGTGATGAAGGAGCAGCTGAGGTACCTGCTGGAGCTCTGCAGGCTTCCGAACGTCTCCGTTCAGGTCATGCCGATCGAGCGCGAGGCCCATGCGGGATTCGACGGGCCGATGACGCTGTTGGAGACCCCGGATCACCGCATCGCGGGATACATCGAGGCGCAGGAGAAGGGGCGGCTGATCACGAAGGCGGACGAGGTCAGTGTGCTGGTTCAGCGCTATGGCACACTGCGCAGCCAAGCGCTCTCGTGCACTGAATCTGCCTTCTTCATCGAGCAGTTGGAGAAAAAGCTATGACCCCTCAGCCGTCACCTTCGACACAACCCGCCGAGCTTCAGTGGTTCACGTCGAGCCACAGCGGAAGCGGGGGAACCGACTGCGTCGAGGTCGCCGTCTGCCCCGACGTCATACACATACGTGACTCCAAGGACCGTGCGCGGCCGGGGCTGGTCGTGGCGCCTGAGCGGTGGGCGGCGTTTACCGCCTATGTCGCCTCAGGGGGAGGAGAGTTCCGGCGGGAGGACCGGGGGCTTGCCCTGAGTCCAGGTGATGTGGAGGTCGGCGCGGAGGAGGCGCCAGCCGTTGGGGGTGCGGATGAGTTCGTTGTCGGTGTGGCCGGCGGAGAGGAAGAGTTCGCCTTCAGTGGCGAGGACGTGGGTGCTGAGCTGGTTGCCGCGGAGGGTGGCGTGGTCGCCGTCGATCTCGATGATGTAGTTCGAGCCGAAGTGGACGGTGCGGTCGAAGAGCTGCATGGCCGTGCGGATGGTGTGCAGGACGGCGTTGCGACCCCGTACCAGCCCGGCGGGGGTTGCCGTGCTCGCGTCCTCCGTGAAGAAGGACGCGGCCCAGGCCTCGTCGAAGTTCCGGTCATCCAGGGAGCGCAGGTAGCGGTCGAAGAGGTCGGTGATCTCGGTGCGGTCGGTGAGGGCCTGGATCTCGGTGTGCAGCGCGTCGATGTCCATGCAGAGATCTTGATACTTCAAGTGGGGTGGAGGTCAAGGGGTGGCGGGAGGGTGTGGTGAGAATGTGGGGCCGTGCCTTCCGGTAGCGTCCCCAGGTCATGACGCCGATACCGTCCTCGTTTACCTTCGTCCGCCATCTCGATGGGCTCGTCTACCACTTCGTGCGCGACGGAGAGCGGCACGGGCGACCCGCATACCGTCGTGTCGACGGGCAGGTGTGGTGCGTCTGGGATCCGGGGGATGGCTGGCGATGTGAGGGGAGCGATGGTGTCGCCAACAGCCGTCCGCTGCACGGCGGCGATGGTGACGACCTCGCCCCGCCCGCTACTACCTGGCGCAGTTTCAAGGCGGATCGCTCCTATCTCTACGAGCTCCGTTATGAAGTGGATTGAGAGCGGCAGTGCGTTCCGGTGGCGTTTCACCGTCGTGAATGGGGCGGTAGGCCGGCGATCTAGGCTGGGCCGATGGCGGGGAATGGTGTGAGAGCGCGTTGGGGTGGGTTGTCGGTCGGCGTGCGGTGGGTGCTGGCGGTGTTCGTGGTCGGGTTTGCGCAGGGGGCCTGCGCGCATGTGATTGATCTGGTGCGGGGCGGGGTTCATGTTTATGCGGACTTCGGGCCGTGGCCGTTGCAGGCGTTCTTCGTCGCGTTGGTCGTGCTCGATCCGTTGGTTGTGGTGTTGGTGGTGCTTGTGCGGCGGATTGGGGTGTGGTTGGCGGGTGGGGTGATGGTGCTGGATGTGGTGGGGAATTGGTATGCCAACTGGGGGTGGTTGAGGGAGGACCCGGCGTGGCTGTTGCGGCCGGTGGGGCTGTTGCCGATCACGTTGTTCGGGGTGTTTGTGGTGTGTGCGTCGGTGGTGTTGTTGAGGGGGAGGGAGATGGGGGTTGGTGGTCGTACGGTGTGTAAGGCCGGGTGACATGATCTTTCGGTGGACATGACGTATGCCGGGGGTGCCGGAGATGTGAAGCGGGCCTCGCGGGGCGGTGCTCGGCGGTCCGTACGGCTGCTGGGTTGCGCGCTGGCGCTGGCGGGGCTGATGGGGGCTGCCGCGTGCAGTGGGGAGAGCGCCGCGCCCGAGGCGAAGGGGACGCCCAGTGCCTCGCCGTCCCGTACGGCGCCGGCCTGCCCCGCCTCCGGGGTAAAGGTGAAGGGACTGGGGGTCAGTGCCGCCACGGGGGCGCGGGGGATGGGGATCGCGCTCGTCAACTGCGGCTCGCGGCCGTACCAGGTGAACGGATACCCCGGGCTGCGGGTGCTCGACGAGAGCAAGAAGGCGGTTCAGGCCAAGGCCAAGGTCAAGGTCCAGAAGGGGACGACGTCGATCAAGGACGCGGGGCCTCGGGCGATCACGCTGCAGCCGGGGGAGGAGGCCAAGGCCGGGGTGTTCTGGCGCAACACCGTGGACCGGGTCGATGTCGCGGCCACCAACGGCGCGTATCTGGAGGTCATTCCGGCGCCGGGGCAGGAGCCGCAGGCCGTCAAGGAACTCATCGATATTGGTACGACCGGGAAGCTGGAGGTGACTGCCTGGGAGAAGGCAGCGCCACCGCCGAAGGGCGAGAAGGGGCAGCAGTAGGGGAGTTCTTGCGGGCCACCGAGGTGATGAGTTCCCGCAGTTGTTCGACGTACTGCCGCATGTTCTTGTACGCGATGTCGGTGTCCGGATAGCGGCAGGCGAATTGCAGGCCTTCGTGGAGCCGGTTGATCCATACGCATACTTGGTCGCCGTACGAGACCCGGATCAGGCCGTATGCCTTCAGGTCCTGCCATCGTTCCGAGCCCGGAATGCCGCGCGCGTCGACGAAGGAGACGATCGAGTACAGGTCCGGGGATGTGGGGCGGAAGTCGGCGCCGAGGAGGCGGAGTACGCGGGCGAGGGGCATGCGGGAGAGCGGCCGGTTCTCGCGCAGTGCGGACCGAACCAGCTTCAATGCGTGGTCGAAGTCCCTTGCCTGGCCCACCGGAATCTCGATCGGCGCGCCGCCCACGTACCAGCCCACCGATTCCGACCACTGGGATTTCGTCCTCGTGTGGAACGGTACGACGGTGCGGTACACCTGCTGCCCGCTGATCTCATGGACGATGAGCGCGGTGGCCGCGAGAATGCCGATCAGGCTTCCGCCGTGCGGGCGGCAGTACGCCTCGAAGGCCGCCGCGTCCGCGTCGTCCACGAGCATCTCGTGCATCAACTTCTGGGTGGGCAGCGGGCCTTCGGGATCGAGGCCGAGATCGACGGGGAAGTTCGGCAGTTTCCCGTCGCACCGGCCGATGAATTCCCGCCAGCGCGCGACGATCGTGTGCGTGTCGTCGATCCCGTCGGCGTGCGTGCGCTCGCTCGCGCAGAAATCGACGTAGCTGGCGGCCGGTGCCATGTCCGCCGCTCTGCCTTCGCGGCCCGCGGCGTAGAGTTCATGGATTTCGGCGGGGATGCGCTGGATCGAGGTCGAATCGACGTTGCTGTGGTCGAAGGCCATGTAGACGCTGGTGCCGTCGTCCCTGACGACCGCGGTGTAGAGGAAGTTCGGCCAGGTGAGCGCGTCCGCCGCGGTGTCGAAGCGGTCCTGCAGATACCGGGTCAGCGTCGTCGCGTCGGCGAAGTCGCCGGAGTCCTCGCGGTGCAGTACGACGGCGTCGGCGTCCAGCGTGAAGCGCCGCATTGTGTCGCCGGACCAGCTGAAACCACTGCGCAGCGTCTCGTGCCGAAGTGTCCAGGCGCGCAACGCGTCCTGGAGGACGTCGAGTTCGACCTCGCCGGGAAGATCGAAAGCCGTGCCGAGCCAAGTCGGTACGAACAGGCCCGCCTGGCGCACCGATCGCGCCGTGCGGATATGGGCCTCCTGTACGTACGCGGGCGGGCGGGAATCCTCCGGCAAGCCGGCTGCGGCCTTAACGGTCGTCGGATGCAGCGTCCATTCCACGAGGCGTCCGGGCCGGATCTCGCAGCGCTGGATATCGGTCATTCGCACGGGGCTCTCCGTTCGCATGCCCTGGGGACGGGGACCGCAAAGGGGGCGGGCAGGGGATCAACGATCGGATGATCTGAAAGAAACGCCGAAGCCGCGCGAGGGCGGATGGGCCGGTGGCAGCATCGGCGGCATGGCCACCACCTTCGGCAGCACTTTCCGGTTCTCCACCAACATCTTCGGGATCGCCTCGCGCGGTGCCTTCACCGAGCAGGTGCGCCGTGCCGAACGGCTTGGCTACGACACGGTGTTCAGCGCCGACCACCTGGGAATGCCCGCCCCGTTCAGCACGCTGGTCGCGGCGGCGTACGCGACCGAGCGCATCAAGGTCGGCACGCTCGTGATCAACGCGCCGTTCTGGAACCCGTCCCTGCTCGCCCGCGAGATCGCCACCGCCGACGTCCTCACCGACGGCCGCCTCGAAATAGGCCTCGGCTCCGGGCACATGAAGTGGGAGTTCGACGCGGCGGGCATCGGCTGGGAGCCGTTCGGCGCGCGGGCGGACCGGCTGAGCGCGACGATCGGCGAGCTGCGGCGGCAGTTCGCCGAGGAGGGGACGGTCGGATACGAACAGCAAGCCGCACTGCGGGAGTTGGGCGTGTCGGCGCTCGGGCCCGTACAGCGCACCGGCTTCGGAGGGTACGGGCCGCCGCTGATCGTCGGCGGCACCGGCGACCGCGTGCTGAAGATCGCCGCCGAGCACGCCGACATCGTCAGCATCGCCGGCGCCTACCAGATCAAGGGACAGCCGCCGGGCACCATGCGGTTCGGTACGGCGGCCGAGGCGGACGAGCGGGTGCGGTACGCGTGCGAGTGCGCGGGGGAGCGGGCCGGGCGCATCGAGTGGCACGCCCTGACTCAGATGGTGCTGGTCACCGACGACCGCCGGGCCACCGCGCGGCAGCTCCTGGAGAAGTACGGACCGCTGGCCACCGTCGACGAACTCCTGGGCTCCCCCTTCGCGTTGATCGGCACGGTGGAGGAAATGGCCGAGCAGCTGCTGCGCAACCGGGAGCGGTACGGCTTCACGTACTACACCGTCCACGCGCCGTACATGGACGCCTTCGCGCCGGTGATGGAGCGGGTGCGGGCCATGGACGGTCACAGCGGATAGCCGACGCCCTCCCAGGCGCGGGCGTGCTGGGCGCGCAGCAGGGGCAGCGGGCTGTCGTCCGTTCCGTGCAGCCGGTCGGCGAGGCGGACGAGGGTGTCGTAGCGGGCCAGGTGGAGGGCGCGGAGGAAGGCGGACGGCGGGTATCCGGCCGCCAGCGTCACGCGCTGGGCCGCCGCCGCGCCCACCGAGATGACCAGGCCCGCGATGTCCTCGGCGGGGTCGCCGAGCGCCGCGTCGGCCCAGTCCAGTACGCCGCCGACGCGCCCCTCGCCGGTCACCATCAGGTGCTCGCCCTTGAGGTCGTTGTGGAGGAGGACGGGGGTGGTGGGGAGCCTGAGGAGGTGGTCCGGCGGGCTCATCACCGGGGCCGTACCCAGGAGTTGGGCGGCGCCGGCGGCCGCGCGGTGCAGGACGGCCAGGTCGCGCGGCGGCTGCGCGGGCAGGCCGAGCGCGGTGGCCTCGGCCGTGGGGACGGAGCGCAGGCCGGTCAGGAGCGCTGTCAGGTCGCGTTCGCCGGGCGTGGTGACCGGGCGCCGTTCGGCGGAGATACCGGCGAGGCGGGTGTCCAGGGTGAAGGTGCACCCGCTGTCCTCGCAGGCGCCCCCGCCGCCCCACTCGCCCCGCGCGACGCTCACCGGTACAGCCACGGCGAGGCGCTCGCGCAGCATCTCGCGCAGGGCGATCTCGCGGCCCTGCCGTACGGAGGCGTCGCGGTCGAGGGCGAGGCGCATGACGTAGCGGATGCCGATCCACCAGGTGGAGTGCTCGCCGCCCTCGTCGGCGGGGCGGACGCCGGGGACGGGGGAGCCGGGGAGCGCGGCGCGGACCAGGCGTTCGACGAGATCGGCGGTGGGGAGGGGGTGCGGCATCCCGCGAGCGTGCCAGCCGCCCCGGCGATCGGCCAGCGAAATTCCGACCGCTGCACGCGTGCCCTACTGGTCGCCCCTAAGGGCCCTGCTGGCCACCCCTATTTGTCGATGTCCCCCACCACGAAGAACAGCGACCCCAGGATCGCCACCATGTCCGCGACCAGCGTCCCGGGCAGCAGCTCGGTCAGTGCCTGGATGTTGTTGTACGACGCCGAGCGGAGCTTGAGGCGGTACGGGGTCTTCTCGCCCTTGGAGACCAGGTAGTAGCCGTTGATGCCGAGGGGGTTCTCGGTCCAGGCGTACGTCGCGCCCTCCGGGGCCTTCAACACCTTCGGCAGCCGCTGGTTGATCGGACCCGGGGCCAGCTCGGCCATCCGGTCCAGGCAGGCGTCGGCCAGCTCCAGGGAGTTGTGGGTCTGCTCCAGCAGGCACTCGAAGCGGGCCAGGCAGTCGCCGTCGGTGCGGGTCACGACCTTCAGGACGTCCTGGAGGTCGCCGTACGCCAGATACGGCTCGTCGCGGCGCAGGTCGAAGTCGACGCCGGAGGCGCGGGCGATGGGACCGGAGACGCCGTAGGCGTGCACGGCCTCGGGGGAGAGCACGCCGACCCCGCGCGTACGGCCGCGGAAGATCTCGTTGCCCAGGACCAGGCGGTCGTAGACGTCCATCCGGGAGCGGACCTCGGCGACGGCGTGCCGGGCGCGGCCGAGCCAGCCGGCCGGGAGGTCCTCTTTGAGGCCGCCGACGCGGTTGAACATGTAGTGCATCCGGCCGCCGGAGACCTCCTCCATGACGTTCTGCAGCTCTTCGCGCTCGCGGAAGGCGTGGAAGACCGGAGTGATTCCGCCGAGTTCGAGCGGATACGAGCCAAGGAACATCAGATGGTTCAGGACGCGGTTCAGCTCGGCCAGGAGCGTACGGGTCCACACCGCGCGCTCGGGGACCTCCATCCCCAGCATCCGCTCGACGCCCATCACCACGCCCAGCTCGTTGGAGAAGGCCGACAGCCAGTCGTGGCGGTTGGCGAGCATGATGATCTGGCGGTAGTCGCGCGCTTCGAAGAGCTTCTCGGCGCCGCGGTGCATATAGCCGATCACGGGCTCGGCGTGCTGGACGCGCTCGCCGTCCAGGACCAGGCGCAGCCGCAGCACGCCGTGCGTGGAGGGGTGCTGCGGTCCGATGTTGAGCACCATGTCGGTGCTCTCGGCCGCCCCGCCGACGCCGACCGTCGTCTCCCGCACCGTCTGGGTCGTGTCCGTCATGGGAGACAGTCTCGCAGCACGGGTGCCCGCCCGGCGCCTGCCTAGGGTGGAGGAATGCGCGAAGGAAACACGGACGTGGGCATATCGGCCGAGTGGCGAGGGGTGCCGAGGGCGCTGCTGCGGATGCGGCGGCTGCTGCTCGTGGTGGGCCTGGTGCCGCTCGCCGTGGTGGTGGCGGGGCTGCTGGGGTGGCTGGTGAGCCCGGCCCTGGCGGCTCTGGGGGTGCTCCCGCTGCTGCTGGCGGCCTGGTGCTGGCGGGTTCTGGAGCGCAACTGGCGGTCCTGGCGGTACGCGGAGCGCGCGGACGACCTGCTGATCAGCCGGGGTGTGCTGTGGCGCGAGCTGACCGTGGTGCCCTACGGGCGGATGCAGCTGGTGGAGGTCACCTCCGGGCCGCTGGAGCGGCACTTCGGGCTGGCGACGGTGCAGCTGCGCACCGCGGCGGCGGCCAGCGACGCCCGTATCCCGGGGCTGGAGCCGGCGGAGGCGGCCCGGCTGCGGGACCGGCTGACCGAGCTGGGCGAGGCCCGGTCGGCGGGGCTGTGAGCGCGATGGAGAACGCGAGGGAGAAGGAGACGCAGACAGCGAGCGTGGCCGAGCCCTCTGCCGCGGGCGCGCTGCGCGGGGGCGAGCGGCGGCTGCACCCCGTCACCCCGCTGCGCAGGGCCTGGGCGCCGCTGGCGGGCGTCGTCTTCCTGCTCAAGCAGGACTGGGCCTGGGAGTGGCTGTCCGAGCTGGATCTGCAGTGGCTGGTGGCGGGGGGTGTGCTGATCCTGCTGGCCTCGGCCGCGTACGGCATCCAGTCCTGGCGCTGTACGTACTACGAGCTCACCGACACCGAACTGCGCATCCGCAGCGGCCTGTTCTTCCGCCGCACCGCGCACATCCGGCTCGCGCGCCTGCAGGCCGTGGAGATCGCCGAGCCGCTGCTGGCCCGGCTGGTGGGCGTCGCCAAGCTCAAGCTGGACGTGATCGGCACGGAGGACAAGGACGAGCTGGCCTATCTGAGCAAGCCGAAGGCGCGGGCGCTGCGCGCCGAACTGCTCGCGCTGGCCGCCGGGTTCACCCCCGAGGCCGCGCAGGAGGCCGACGAGGCGCCGGTGCGCGAACTGGCGGGCGTGGACCCCAAGCGGCTGGCGGCCGCGGTGCTGCTGGACGGCTCGGTGGCGTGGACGCTGATCGGCGCCACGATGGCCAGTGCGGCCATGGTGTGGGCGCTGGACAGCCTCTGGGCGGTGCTCGCCGCGGTGGTCGGCGGGCTCGGCATGGTCTGGGCGACGACCGGCGGCCGGTACATGGGCGAGTACGACTGGACGGTCGGCGAGTCCCCTGACGGGCTGCGGCTGGACCACGGGCTGCTGGACCGCAAGCACGAGACGGTGCCGCCGGGGCGGGTGCAGTGCGTACGGATCGTGCGCCCGCTGCTGTGGCGGCTGGCGCGCAAGGACTGGGTGCGCGTCGAGATCGACGTCGCGGGCGCGGACAACCATCTGCTGATCCCGGTGGCAGGCCCTGAGGTGGCGCAGCGGGTGGTCTCCTGCATCCTGCCGGGCACGGACCTGGCGCGGGTGTGGGCACAGCTGAGCACGGCCCCGCGGCGGGCGCGGTGGCGGACCCCGGTGCGCTGGCGCGGCTACGCCTGGGCGGCCCAGGAGGAGGTCTTCGCGGCGACGCGGGGCCGCTTCACCCGGATCCTGTCGCTGGTACCGCACGCCAAGGTGCAGAGCGTGCGCTGCGAACAGGGGCCGTGGCAGCGCCTGTTGAACCTGGCCGACGTATCGGTCGATACGGGGGCGAACACCACGGTCCGCGCCCGGCTGCGGCCGGCCGACGAGGCCCACCAGATCGTCACCGACCAGGCAGAACGCTCGCGGACGGGCCGCCGGGGGGGCGCTTCCGGACCGGTGGATGAGTGGAGCGGGGCACTGAGACGGGGCCCGTCGTGTGGCGGATCGCCGTGAACTCGGAACCCCTCTGCGTGGCCGGACGAAGCCGGTTGGAGCAGACGACAGACGGAAGAAGGCGGTGACGGGGCGCTGAGATGCGGCTGACAAGACCGCTCGAACCGGTTGGCGAGCATGCCGTACAGGAGGGTGTCAGCCCATTCGCCGGTGCTGATGTTCAAGGTGAACTCGGGGCGTCGGTCTTCGCGGCGGAAGTCGACGCGTTCCAGCAGTCAGGCCGAAGGCACGAGCAGGCGTGTCCGCGGAGACGGGCCTACGCGTCGGGGACGTCTCCGTCGGGGACGTCCCCGCCGGGGTACAGCCGGGTGTCCAAGTCGGTGGCCCAGGCCAGTGCCCACGTGCGCAGTTCGGCGATCTGGTCGTCGGTGAGGCCGTAGTCGGTGAAGTCCTGGTCGTCCCACCATTCGGCGCCGGCGAGGCGGTCGCGCAGGTCGTGGAGGCTGAACTCGAAGCGGGCGTGGCGGCGGCCGAGGGTTTCGAGGTCGGCGGTGGTGCGGCGGCGGGAGGCGGCGTGGACGTCGATGAGGTCACGGACCGCGCCGCGGTCGGCCAGGGCCCGGACCTCGGTGCCGATCACGTCGTCGAGGGCGAGGACCGGGCCGTGCTCGGTGGTGGCGGGCGGGGCCCAGAACGCTTCTTTGAGGATGTCGACTTCGCACTCGTCGCCGGTGTTCGAGTCGGTGGCGATGAGCCGACCGGACAGGGGGCTGGTCTCGACGTGGCGGATGCCCCAGCCGCGCTGCGCGAGGCCGTTGCTGACCGTGCGGACGATCTCGTCCATGGGGGCGGGATTCTCGGTGGCCACGTCGAGGTCCTGGCTCAGGCGGTTGACCAGCCCCGGGGGCCTGCACGGCGTAGCCGCCGGTGATCACCAGAGGGTAGGGCGTGCCGATGGCGAGCACGTCGGCCAGCAGCCGGCGGTGCAGGTCGGTGAGGTTCACGCGGCCGTCGCGGTCCCGGCAGCGGCGGCGAGTTCGGGGAAGGCGTCTTCCCACACGTCCCGGATCGGTCGGCTGATCAGTCTCCGCAGCACCGGCCACTGCCCGATCAGCAGTTCCCGGTTCAGGAAGGTCTCCAGGTCCTGGCGTTGCCCCTCGGCGAGGACCGTGCGGTACAGGCCCATCCGGGAGCGCGGCTGCTCCACGTCATAGGACCGGCGTCCCGACCAGACCACGTGCAGTGGCAGGTCGACCGTGCCGTGGGTAGGGCCGGCCAGGTCCTCCAGGCGCCTGGGCAGCCGCTGGGCGTACTGCGCGCACAGCAGCTCGAACGCGTTCGCCACCGGGAACCGCGAGGACGTCAGAGCCATGCCTCGATTATGGCGTGCCGCACTGCGCCAGGACACCGGGCGGGGAGCGGCTCTTGTGGAGCGCACCGTACCGTGCTGCGGCGGTGGTGGCCCGGACTTCTCAGCTGACGCTGACGGTCGCCTCGGCTGTCAGGAACCCTCGCCTCACCGCGCTCCCCCGCGGAGCGCTACGCCTCCAGCAACCCCTCGCACCCCACCCCCACCGGCTGCACAAGCCACGTGAAGCCCCCCAGCCCCGCCGGATCGGTCAGCTCGGCGGCCTGGCCCGCCCGGCTCAGGGCGCGTACGTATCCGGCCGGGTCGCTGGAGGCCAGGGCGAGCGGCGGGCGGCGGCCGTCCACGCCCAGCTCGTGCAGCGCGGCGCGCTGGGTGAGCAGGGCCGAGCGGGGGCCCGCGCAGGCGTCCAGCGCGACATGGGCGGTGATGTCGCAGGAGCCGTCCGGTACGGGCCGCACCTCGCGGCCGTCGCGGAAGCCGGTGAGGGTGCCGTAGGGCGGACGGTTGCCGCGGTGGTGCGCGTAGTCGGCGGTGACGGCCAGACCGGCGCGCAGCGTTCGCACCGCCCGGGACCAGGCGGCGTCGCGCGGCCGGCCGATCTCGGCGCGGCGGCCCGGCTCGGCGGGCAGCGGCCACCAGCGCGCCAGCCAGGCCGCGTCCTCGCCGCGGACCGGGGTGCCCAGCCGCTCGCTGCCGTCGGGGGCGACCAGGACGTAGTGCGGCCCGCCGCCCGGGCCGCACTCGGCGATCTCCACGGGGACGTTGTCCAGCCACTCGTTGGCGAAGAGCAGGCCGGTGAGGGAGCCGGGCTCGGGGAGCTCGGAGAGCCAGGCCACGCGGGGGTCCAGGCCCTCGGGCCGGGGGGCGCGTTCGATGGCGTACGGGCGCAGGCGGGCGCGTACGGAATCGGGGTGTGCGCTCCCTTGTGCGCCGGGCGCAGCGGGCACGTCCGTGAGCGGGTCCGGGAGCGGCTCGGGCAGCGAGTCCGGCAGCGCCCGGTGGCGCGCGTCGGCCAGCGCGTCCAGTACGGCTGTCAGCAGTTCGGCGCGGCCCGCGCCCACGTCCACCAGAGCGAGTTCGGCGGGGTGCCCCAGCGCCTCGTCGACCCGCAGCAGGAGGGTGGCGACGGCGCGCGCGAACAGGGGGGAGGCGTGCACGGAGGTGCGGAAGTGGCCCGCGGGGCCCGGGCCCTGGGCGCGGGAGTAGAAGCCGCCGGGGCCGTACAGGGCCTGCTCGGTCGCCTCCCGCCAGCCGCGCCACGGCCCCGCCTCCCGGCGCGCGCCCACCCCTGTGCCCGCCTGCCGCACGCCGTTCGCCGCGCCCGCCTCCTGCGCGCTGCCCTTCGCGTCCTGCTCGTCCTGCTCGTCCTTCGCGTCCTGCTCGTGCTTCGCTTGCTTCTCGTTCTTCTCGCCCGTCCGGCCCACTCGGCCCACCGTCTCGTCGCTCACCTCGTTCGTCACCGCCACACGGTACGGCGCATGGCGGAGGAACCGGTTCTCCACCTTGGGGAGTACGCCCGGCGCACAGGATCGCCCGTCCGGTTGACCCGTACACCTATACGCCCTGCCTACGCTGGGTTACGTGCAGCGCCTCTACGACTTCTTCCGCAGACACCCGACAGGAGTGGACACCTTCTGGGCCGTCCTCCTGCTGGGTTTCAGCTGCCTGATGTTCGTCTCGCCCGCGCCTGGCACCGCCCGTCAAGTGGCGCTGACCGCGCTCAGCGTCGTCGGCATGTGCACCGTCTTTGCCCTGCGCCGCAAGTGGCCCCAGCAGATGCTGCTGCTGACGATCGCGATCGGCCTCGCGAAGCTCGCTCTCCACGTCCCGACCACCCCGGCGGACTTCACCGTCCTCGTCATCATCTACACCGCCGCCTCCGGCACCACCCGCTGGGCCTCCCGCGTCGCGCTGCTGCTCGCCTTCGCCGCACCCACGCTCTCCTTCGCGCGCGGGGGGCTCGGCGGCAACTCGGGCATACCCCTGTGGCAGCGCCTCTTCCTCGCGTCCCTGTTCGTCGTGCCCTTCGTCCTGGCCTGGGTGCTCGGCGACTCCGTCCGTACCCGCCGGGCCTACTGGGCGCAGCTGGAGGAGAAGGCCGCGCGGCTGGAGAAGGAGCGCGAGGCCCAGTCGAGGATCGCGGTGGCGGCCGAGCGGGCCCGTATCGCCCGCGAACTGCACGACGTGGTCGCGCACAACGTGTCCGTGATGGTCGTGCAGGCCGACGGCGCCGCGTACGTCATGGACGCCGCGCCCGACCAGGCCAAGCAGGCACTGGAGGCGATCTCCGGGACGGGCCGCCAGGCGCTCGCCGAGATGCGCAGACTCCTTGGCGTGCTGCGCTCCGGAGACCAGCCCGAGGGCGGGGAGTACGTCCCCCAGCCCGGCGTCGAGCAGCTCAGCGACCTCATCGACCAGGTGCGCGGGGCCGGGCTGCCGGTGGACTTCCGGGTGGAGGGCGAGCCGCGCCCGCTGCCCAGCAGCGTCGAGCTGACCGCGTACCGCATCGTGCAGGAAGCGCTGACCAACACCCGCAAGCACGGCGGCCCCGACGTGGGCGCCACCGTCCGGCTCTCCTACCGCGACGACAGCCTCGACCTCCTCGCCGAGGACGACGGCCGCGGCGCGCAGCACGAGCTGTACGAGGAGGGCGGCGCCGACGGCCTGGGGCACGGCCTGATCGGCATGCGCGAGCGGGTGGGGATGGTCGGCGGCAGCCTGGCGGCGGGGCCGCGGCCCGGCGGAGGCTTCCGTATCAGCGCCTCGCTCCCGCTCAAATTGGCCCGGTGAGGCCGGACCCGCCCGGCCCTACCCTGTACTCCCACCGCTGAAGGGAACCTCCTGCCATGACCATCCGCGTGATGCTCGTCGACGACCAGGTGCTGCTGCGCACCGGCTTCCGGATGGTGCTGGCCGCACAGCCCGACATGGAGGTGGTGGCCGAGGCGGGCGACGGCGTACAGGCCCTGGAGGCGCTGCGGTCCACCCGGGTCGATGTGATCCTCATGGACGTGCGGATGCCCCACCTGGACGGCGTGGAGACCACCCGCCGTATCTGCGAGGGCGGCCAGAAGGAGGGCGCGCCCAAGGTCCTCATCCTGACCACCTTCGACCTGGACGAGTACGCCTTCTCCGCCCTGAAGGCCGGGGCCAGCGGCTTCATGCTGAAAGACGTGCCGCCCAGCGAACTGCTGGCCGCCATCCGCGCCGTCCACAGCGGCGACGCGGTCGTGGCGCCCTCCACCACCCGCCGCCTGCTGGACCGCTTCACCCCCATGCTGCCCAGCTCCGGCGCCCAGTCCGGCCGCCCGGAGCTGGAGCGGCTCACCGACCGCGAGCGCGAGGTGCTGCTGCTGGTCGCCCAGGGCCTGTCCAACGGCGAGATCGCGGCGCGGCTGGTCCTCTCGGAGGCCACCGTCAAGACCCACGTGGGCCGCATCCTCACCAAGCTGGGCCTGCGCGACCGCGTCCAGGCGGTGGTCCTGGCGTACGAGACCGGGCTGGTACGCGCCGGGGGCTGACGCCCCCGCTTCAGCGCAGCACCCCCTCGATGAAGTCGCTCCCCAGCCGCGCCACCACCTGAAGATCCAGCTGGTGCAGGACATAGCGCCCGCGGCGCCGCGTCTGGATCAGGCCCGCCTTCTTCAGGATCGCCAGGTGGCGGGAGACCTCGGGCGAGCTGATGCCGTGCGCGTTGGCCAGTTCGCCGGTGGTGTGCGCGGTACGCGCCAGGTTGCGGCAGATGCGGATGCGCATCGGGTGGGCCACCGCCTCCAGCCGGCTCTGCAGCATCTCCAGCGTGAACGGCTTGGACAGTTCGGGCGCGGCCACCGGGTAGTGGATCACCGGCCGCCAGCCCGGCGCGTGCAGCACCATCAGATGCGGCCAGCCGAAGGAGGACGGGACCAGGGTCACGCCCGCGCCGACGGCCGGGTCCATGGCCGTGGTGTGCCCGTGGGTCAGCTTGTCCGCGACGATGCGCTCGCGCTCCTCGTCCAGCGCGATCGCCGAGGAGACCTCCGCCAGCGCCTCGGCCAGGCCCTTGCGGCGCAGCACCTCCGTCTTGTGCCGGGCGTCCGCGGCCAGTTGGACCCCCACCCGCTTCCACACATCGGCGAAGAACGCCTCCTGGCAGTCCTCCAGGAGGCGGCGTATCCAGGCGCGTACGCCGGGCGGGTCCGCCAGCAGCCGCCGGGCGAACTCCGCCTGGCGCGGGCCGCGTGCCGTCGCCCGCTCCAGGGCCTGCTCGCGCGCGGTGGCGTCCACCAGCGGCGAGGGCCCGCCCTCGCAGTAGGAGCTGGCGCAGGAGATCTCCAGCGCGGCGGCGACGTAGAGCTCGTCCTCCAGCTTGTCCAGCAGGTCCAGGTCCTCGGCGAGGGTGGCGCCCGGCTGGCCCTGGGTGAGGGGGAGCGCGGCGAAGGCCAGCGTGATGTCGGAGATCGCCGAACTCCACAGGAAGGAGGCCTCGTGCAGCCGGTCGGCCAGGCACGGCTTGAGGGCCGCGGCGGTCGCGGTGGTCCAGCCGTGCAGTCCGGGGTGGTGGGCGGGTTCGGCCAGCGCGTGCAGGGCCATGCCCAGTTCGGACAGCGGAGAGGGGCTGAAGACGATGCGCTCCTGCGGCAGCCCCGCGATGTCGATCCACACACTCATGCCTGTCCCCGATCCCCTGTCGGCGCGCGGCGCGCCCTCCTGGATCCCATCATGCGGGCCCCCGCGACCTGCGGCGACGTCATTTGACGGCTCTCGTCAAACGATGCGCGGCCGACCGCGGGACCGGCGCAGTCTGATTCCCATGAACGCATCGCAACAGCACCTGCTCGACACCTACTTCGCCGCCCGCAGGGGAGAGGCGGCGCCCCCGGCGCCGGACGACCTGCGGGCCGTCCGGGAGATCCGCACCTGGCGCCGCTTCCAGGCCGTGGTCACCGACCCGTCCCACCGCCCCTCGGCCCGCGCCCGTGAGGCCGTACGCCACTACGCCCGGGCCCTGCGCCGCGTACTGGCGGGACAGCCCGCGGCCCCCTCGGCCCCGAGCCGCATCGTGGCCGGATCGGGGCACCAGCACCGGGCCGCTCACGGCGCCGGGTCCGCGGCGACGCCCGAGCGCGCCCGTCCGGCCCGGTGCTGCTGACGCCGCCCTCGGGGCTGCCTACTGGCGCGGCCTACTGGCCCGTGCTTGGTCCACCCGGGCCTTGACTGGTGCGGTGTCGAGTTCGAATCCGACCGGATCGGGCAGCGCGACGGTCTCGCCGAATGCGACGGTGTGGCGCCGCTGATACGAGCCTTCATGGGGGGCGCTGAAGACGGTGACCTCCTCCGTCCCCCGGTCGATGAGCAGGAAGACCGGGATGCCGGTTTCCGCGTACGCGCGCGGCTTGTCGATGCGATCACGTTGGTTGGTGTCGCGATCGGGCGAAGTGACCTCGACCGTCATCAACGTCCCATCGGGGCTGACCCATTCGCCCTCGTCATTGCGGGCAACGAAGTGGCCCACAGGGGCAAGGGTGCCGTCCGGGCGCGCGCGACCCTGCCGGTAGGTCTCGATCTTCAGGCCCTGATTGGTATGGAGGTCCAGCTCGGGACGGTACTGAATGCACTGGCGCACCAGCCACATGACGATCGCCTCGTGCACCGAGTCCGGCACGTCCTTGCCCCCCACATCGCCGTTGATGAACTCCATCCGCACGCCCTCCCCCTCGCGATCGGCTATGGCCGCGAGGGTTTCGAACAGCTCGATGTCCATCTGGGCGGGCCCGGCGCTCGGCCGGTCGTGCAGTGCGCTCACGGCATGCCTCCTAGTGCCTGAGGACTTTCAGGCTAGCCCCGGCCACTGACATCCGGCAGTGGATCAGCCGCCGATCACCGGCCCGATCACCGGCCCAGTCACGGGCCGCGGCCCCCCGAAGCCACTCGCGTAGCATGGCGATGAATCGTCCGGTACCCCCCGCGGACTGGAACGGAAGGCCATCGCCGCGTGAACCAGAACCCACCCATCGAGGCCCAGGACCGCCCCGCCCGGCTCAGTGTCGGCGTCGTCGGCGCGGGCCGTGTGGGCCCCGCCCTCGCCGCGTCGCTGCGGCTGGCCGGGCACCGTCCGGTGGCCGTGTCCGGAGTCTCCGACGCCTCGGTGCGCCGGGCCGCCGCCCTGCTGCCCGACGTGCCCCTGCTGCCGCCCGCGCAGGTGCTCCAGCGCGCCGACCTGGTGCTGCTGACCGTGCCCGACGACGCCCTGCCGGGGCTGGTGACCGGCCTCGCCGAGACCGGCGCGGTGCGCCCCGGGCAGCTGCTGGTGCACACCTCGGGACGCTTCGGTACGGCCGTGCTGGACCCGGCGACCCGGGCCGGTGCGCTCCCGCTCGCCCTGCACCCCGCGATGACCTTCACCGGCACCCCGGTGGACGTCCAGCGGCTGGCCGGCTGTTCCTTCGGCGTCACCGCGCCCGAGGAGCTGCGGATGGCGGCCGAGGCGCTGGTCATCGAGATGGGCGGGGAGCCCGAGTGGATCGCGGAGGCCGCCCGTCCGCTCTACCACGCGGCCCTGGCGATCGGCTCCAACCACCTGGTCACGCTCGTCGCCCAGTCCATGGAGCTGCTGCGCGAGGCCGGGGTCGAGGCCCCCGACCGGATGCTGGGCCCGCTGCTGGGCGCCGCCCTGGACAACGCGCTGCGCTCCGGCGACGCCGCCCTGACCGGCCCGGTCGCGCGCGGCGACGCGGGCACGGTCGCCGCCCACGTCGCCGAGCTGCGCAAGCACGCGCCGCAGACGGTGGCCGGCTACCTCGCCATGGCCCGTACGACCGCGGACCGCGCGCTGGCCCACGGATTGCTCAAGCCCGAACTGGCCGAGGACCTGCTCGGCGTACTGGCCGACGTCTCCCAGCGGGCCGGGGGCTCCGACGGCAATGGCGGAACGGGTAATTCCGGTAACTCGGGCCCCCAGGGAGGCTCCCGATGAACGCCCTGCGCACCCACCTGGTGCACACCGCCGCCGACCTGCGCGCGCTGCCCCGCCGCGCCGGACAGCGCGCCGTCGTCATGACCATGGGCGCCCTGCACGAGGGCCACGCCACCTTGATCAGGGCCGCCCGCGACCGCGTGGGCCCGCACGGCCAGGTCGTGGTCACGGTCTTCGTCAACCCCCTCCAGTTCGGCGCGGGCGAGGACCTGGACCGCTACCCCCGCACCCTGGACGCCGACCTCGCACTGGCCGAAAAGGCGGGCGCGGACGCGGTGTTCGCCCCCTCGGCCGAGGAGGTCTACCCCGGCGGCGAGCCCCAGGTCCGTATCAGCGCGGGCCCCATGGGCGACCTCCTGGAGGGCGCCTCGCGCCCTGGCCACTTCGACGGCGTGCTCACCGTCGTCGCCAAGCTGCTGCACCTGTCGGCGCCCGATCTGGCCCTGTTCGGCCAGAAGGACGCCCAGCAGCTCGCCGTGATCACCCGCATGGTGCGCGACCTGAACTTCCCCGTCGAGGTCGTCGGCGTCCCCACCGTCCGCGAGGACGACGGGCTCGCCCTCTCCAGCCGCAACCGCTACCTCTCGGACCCCGAGCGGGGCACGGCCCTGGCCCTGTCCGGCGCCCTGTTCGCCGCGCGCGACCGGCTGGCAGCAGAGGAGGCGCTGCGCGCCCGCGCAGCCTGCGCCACCGCGACGCCGCCCAACCGGACCCGCGCCCGGGCGCTGGCCGCCCTCGGCGAGGACCGCGCGGCCGCCGACGCGCACGCCGTCGCGCACGCCGCCACCACCCCGCCGCACGGCCCCTCGGTGGCCCGCGCCGCCGCCCGCACCGTTCTTGAGGACGCCGCCCGCCTCGAACCGCCCCTGGTCCTGGACTACTTGGCGCTGGTCGACCCCGCCGACTTCACCGAGATCCCCGACTCCTACGAAGGAGAGGCGGTGCTCGCCGTGGCCGCCAAGGTCGGCACCACCCGCCTCATCGACAACCTGCGGCTCGTCTTCGGGGCGCCCGGCCGGGCCCCCGCCGCCCTTGACCCCCATGGAGCACAGCGATGACCGGCATACGCCTCACAGCCCCGCGCCCCGGCTGGTCCATCGACGCCGATGTCGTCGTCGTGGGCTCCGGCGTCGCCGGGCTGACCGCCGCGCTGCGCTGCGCCGCGGCAGGGCACCGGACCGTCGTCGTCACCAAGGCCCGCCTGGACGACGGCTCCACGCGCTGGGCCCAGGGCGGCATCGCCGCGGCCCTCGGCGAGGGCGACACCCCCGAACAGCACCTTGAGGACACCCTCGTCGCCGGCGCCGGACTGTGCGACGAGACGGCGGTACGCACCCTGGTCACCGAAGGCCCGGACGCGGTACGCCGCCTGATCGCCACCGGAGCCCACTTCGACACCGCCGCGGACACCGGCGAGATAGCCCTCACCCGCGAGGGCGGCCACCACCGCCGCCGCATCGCGCACGCCGGAGGGGACGCCACCGGCGCCGAGATCTCCCGCGCGCTGGTCGAGGCGGTCCGTTCCCATGGAAGGGGCGAGCGCGAAGCGCTCTCGACCGGGGGCGGTGGCGGGCGACGGGCGGGCCTGCGCACGATCGAGAACGCCCTGGTGCTGGACCTGCTCACGGACGCCGAAGGCCGCACCGCAGGCGTCACCCTGCACGTCATGGGCGAGGGGCAGCACGACGGCGTCGGCGCCGTGCACGCGCCCGCCGTCGTCCTGGCCACCGGCGGCATGGGCCAGGTCTTCTCCGCCACCACCAACCCGGCCGTCTCCACCGGCGACGGCGTGGCCCTCGCGCTGCGGGCCGGCGCCGAGGTCTCCGACCTGGAGTTCGTCCAGTTCCACCCCACCGTGCTGTACCTGGGCCCGGACGCCGAGGGCCAGCAGCCGCTGATCTCGGAGGCCGTACGGGGCGAGGGCGCCCATCTCGTGGACGCCGACGGCACCCGCTTCATGCTCGGACAGCACGAGCTCGCCGAGCTCGCGCCGCGCGACATCGTCGCCAAGGCCATCCTGCGCCACGCCCAGGAACAGGGCACCGAGCACATGTACTTGGACGCCCGCCACTTCGGCGCCCGGATGTGGGAGCAGCGCTTCCCCACCATCCTCGCCACCTGCCGCGCCCACGGCATCGACCCGGTGACCGAGCCCATCCCCGTCGCGCCCGCGGCCCACCACGCCTCCGGCGGCGTCCGTACCGACCTGCGGGGCCGCACCACCGTCCCGGGCCTGTACGCCTGCGGCGAGGTCGCCTGCACCGGCGTGCACGGCGCCAACCGCCTGGCGTCCAACTCCCTTCTGGAGGGCCTGGTCTTCGCCGAGCGCATCGCCCGGGACATCACCGAGCGGCCCGACCTGCGGCCGGGCGCGGCGGTGGACCCGGGCGGGGAGAGCGTCCCGCTGCTGGCCCCCGAGGCCCGTACCGAGATCCAGCGGATCATGACGGCGGGCGCCGGTGTGCTGCGCTCCGCCGCCAGCCTCACCAAGGCCGCGGACGCGCTGGCCCGGCTCTGGGAGGAGGCGGCCGATACGGATGGGACGGCGGACGGCAAGGCCGCCGAGCCCGGCGTCGAGGCGTGGGAGGCGACCAACCTCCTGCTGGTGGCCCGGGTGCTGACCGCGGCCGCCGCCCGCCGCGAGGAGACCCGCGGCTGCCACTGGCGCGAGGACCACCCCGACCGCGACGACGCCGCCTGGCAGCGCCACTTCCGTATCGCCCTGGCCGCGCCCCGCTCCCTGTCCGTCCGCAGCACGGACACCGCCGCCTTCCCCGCGACGTCCCCCACCGCACCGCCCGAGACCGCAGCCCCCGAAACGGAGCAGAACCCGTGAGCACCCCCGGCACCCCTGGTGACCTTCCCCTCCTCCAGATCGGCGGCCCGTCCGCGGACGGCGCGGCGGGCTGCGGCGACAACTGCGGCTGCGGCTCCGGCGAGGCCTACGACCTGGACCCCCTCCAGTGCGGGCTGGACCCGGCGCTGGCCGCGCTGCTGGTCGAGGCGGGCCTGGACCCCGTACAGGTCGAGGACATCGCCCATATGGCCATCGAGGAGGACCTGGACCAGGGCGTGGACGTCACGACCGTGGCCACCGTCCCCGAGGACGCCGTCGCCACCGGTGACTTCACCGCCCGCGAGGCGGGCACGGTGGCCGGGCTGCGCGTCGCCGAGGCGGTCCTGTCGATCGTGTGCACCGACGAGTTCGAGGTCGAGCGGCACGTCGAGGACGGCGAGAAGGTCGCCGCCGGCCAGAAGCTGCTGTCGGTCACCACCCGCACCCGCGACCTGCTCGTCGCCGAGCGCAGCGCGCTGAACCTGCTGTGCCGCCTCTCGGGCATCGCCACCGCCACCCGCGCCTGGGCCGATGCCCTTGAGGGCACCAAGACCAAGGTCCGCGACACCCGCAAGACCACCCCCGGCCTGCGCGCCCTGGAGAAGTTCGCGGTCCGCTGCGGCGGCGGCGTCAACCACCGCATGTCGCTCTCGGACGCCGCGCTGGTCAAGGACAACCACGTGGTCGCGGCGGGCGGCGTCGCCGAGGCCTTCAAGGCCGTACGCACCCAGTTCCCCGGCGTGGCCATCGAGGTCGAGGTCGACACCCTCCACCAGGTCCGCGAAGTCCTGGACGCCGGCGCCGACTTGATCCTCCTGGACAACTTCACCCCGGGCGAGACCGAGGAGGCCGTCGCGCTGGTCGCCGGCCGCGCGATCCTGGAGTCCTCGGGCCGCCTCACCCTGGACAACGCCCGCACTTACGCCGAGACCGGCGTGGACTACCTCGCCGTGGGCGCGCTCACCCACTCCTCCCCGGTCCTGGACATCGGCCTGGACCTGCGCGAGGACGCCCCGGGGGAGCAGGCCTGATGCTGCTGACCATCGACGTCGGTAACACCCACACCGTCCTCGGCCTCTTCGACGGCGAGGACATCGTCGAGCACTGGCGGATCTCCACCGACGCCCGCCGCACCGCCGACGAACTGGCCGTCCTGCTCCACGGGTTGATGGGCATGCACCCCCTGCTCGGCGAGGAGCTGGGCGACGGCATCGAGGGCATCGCCATCTGCTCCACCGTCCCCTCGGTGCTGCACGAGCTGCGCGAGGTCACCCGCCGCTATTACGGCGACGTGCCCGCCGTCCTGGTCGAGCCCGGCGTCAAGACCGGCGTCCCGATCCTCATGGACAACCCCAAGGAGGTCGGCGCCGACCGCATCATCAACGCCCTGGCCGCCGTCGAGCTCTACGGCGGCCCGGCGATCGTCGTCGACTTCGGCACGGCCACCACCTTCGACGCGGTCAGCGCGCGCGGCGAGTACGTCGGCGGCGTGATCGCCCCGGGCATCGAGATCTCGGTGGACGCCCTCGGCGTCAAGGGCGCCCAGCTGCGCAAGATCGAGCTGGCCCGCCCGCGCAGCGTCATCGGCAAGAACACCGTCGAGGCCATGCAGTCCGGCATCCTGTACGGCTTCGCCGGCCAGGTCGACGGCGTCGTGCACCGCATGGCCCGCGAACTGGCCGAGGACCCCGACCAGGTGACCGTCATCGCCACCGGCGGCCTGGCCCCCATGGTGCTGGGCGAGTCCTCCGTCATCGACGAGCACGAGCCCTGGCTCACCCTGATCGGCCTGCGCCTGGTCTACGAGCGCAACGTCTCGCGCACCTGAGAACGCCGTACGGGCCCGGCCCCGGGCCCGTACGAGCCGCCTCCCGTACAACCATCCGGTGCCCCGCGCAGTCTCCTTGCCGTGTGCAAGTCCCCTGTGCCCACGAGGAGTTGAGCGCGAATGAGACATTCACCCGGCCTGCTGCGCGCCTGCGGGCTGGTGGCCGTCGCCGTGCTGGCGCTCAGCGCACTGGCGGCGCGCGCCCAGGCCGGCACCGCCCAAGTGCGGCCGCTCCCGTCCCCTGCGCCGGCCCACGGCGCGGCTTCGGACGCGCTGGGGCGTACGGGCGAAACGGCTGACCCGGCCGCGCCACAGAAATGGCGTTAAGCCGATTTTGTCCGTATCTGACGTAAAGTCAGGCCATGCCCACGCCCTACGGTTCCCGAGGCGGCATGGCGTTCAGCGCCGATGAGTTGTGTGTGCTGCGCCGCGCCCTCGCCATCGCCCTCCAGCCGATGCCCGTCCCCGCGCCCCTCGGCGCCCACGACCCCGGCCGGTCGCAGCAGGTCCAGGACTTCCTCGCGCTGGCCGGGGCGGTCGACGAAGCGGTCGAGGAGGGGGCCAGGCTGCGCTCCTTCCTCCTGGCCGACCTCGCCCGTTACCGCGACGCCCTGCCCGGCTCCGCCGCCGGCTACCTCGACCGGCTCCAGGACGCCCTGGCCGCCGGCCACGTCCCCGGCCCCGAGGACCTGGCCGCCCTGCGCTCGCTGCGCGCCCACCCCGCGGGCGCGGCCGAGTCCGAGCGCCGCAGCACCCTGCTGCACCGCTGCGAGCGGCTGGCCGAGCACTCCGTACGGGCCCGGCTGCGCGCCCTGCCCGGCGGCAGGTCCGGTGCCCCCGAGGAGGGGACCGAGCGCGAACAGCCCGCGCCGCGCCCCCGCCCGCAGGCCCCGCGCCCGGACCGCCCGGTCCCCACGCCGGGCGAGGTCTTCCCGCCGCGCCGCAAGCCCACCGAGCCCCCGGCGGCCCGCTCGGCCTGAGCGCTGCGTACTCTGGAACCCTCACCGGCGAAGGAGGCCACAAGGCATGGATTACATCGCAGCGCTGCTCCCGCCCGTGGTGATGGCCGTGGCCTTCATCGCGCTGATCGTGACCATCGTCAAGAGCCAGGGCGGCGACAAGAAGGCCAAGGAGGACGCGGCCGTGGACGCCGCCCTCTCCCGCGCCGAGGCCGCCCGCCAGGGGCCCACGGCGCACGGCGCCTGACCTCGGTCCGCCCGCCGCGCCGCCGCGGCAGCACAATTCGAGTTCGCGTACGCCACGTACGGCCCGGGATTGATCGTCCCGGGCCGTACATCCTTTTTCCTCGGTAAATCAACCGTCATCAACCGGCATTCGCGACATCTCCCACTATTGTTCTCGTGTGCCGAGACGCTTGGGTGATCTGGAAGATGCGGTCATGACACGGGTCTGGGAGTGGAACCGCCCGGTTACCGTTCGGGAAGTGCTCGAAGATCTGCAGAAGGAACGGTCCATCGCCTACACGACGGTCATGACCGTATTGGACAACCTTCATCAGAAGGGCTGGGTCCGCCGTGAAGCCGAAGGCCGCGCCTATAGATATGAGGCGGTCTCCACTCGTGCCGCCTACTCGGCCGCACTCATGAACGAGGCGTGGTCCGCCAGTGACAACCCCGCGGCCGCTCTCGTGGCCTTCTTCGGCATGATGTCGCCGGAACAGCGCCACTCCCTGCGCGATGCGGTTCGCATGATGCAAGCCGATGAACCGGCCGAACCTTCGGAACCCACCGCGGAACGCGTGGTCGAACCCGGTACGCAAGCCGCAGAACCCGAGGAGGGGGCGCCGGACTCGGGGCGATAGCGTCACCGCATGGCTCCGCTATCAAAAGGCGTCACCGTCCGACGTGCCAGGACCAGCGATGTGCCGGCGGTACGCCGGCTCATCGACTCCTACTCGCGCGAGGGGATCCTGCTCGACAAAGCCACCGTCACGCTTTACGAGGACATCCAGGAGTTCTGGGTGGCCGAGCAGGCCGAAGCGGTATCCGCGGACGGTGCGCGGGCGGGCGCGGTCGTGGGGTGCGGGGCGCTGCACGTGATGTGGGAAGACCTGGCCGAAGTGCGCACCCTGGCCGTGGACCCGCGGATGAAGGGCACCGGGGTGGGGCATCAACTCCTGGACAAGCTCGTGCACACTGCAGGCAGGCTCGGAGTACGGCGCATTTTCTGCCTCACCTTCGAAGTGGACTTCTTCGCCAAGCACGGGTTCGTGGAGATCGGCGAGACGCCCGTCGACACAGATGTCTACAGCGAGCTGCTGCGTTCCTATGACGAGGGCGTTGCCGAGTTCCTCGGTCTCGAACGAGTGAAGCCCAACACCCTGGGCAACAGCCGCATGCTTCTGCACCTGTGATCAGCGTTCTATGTCCGAATCGCGCCCCTATCTCATAGCTACGGAAGCATGTGTTCCCCGGTCGCTGGGCAAGTGAACCCTACCCAGGGGTTTGTGTTTTTCCCGGAAAAGCGGTTTGCTTTCCGTCGTAATCCACATTCGATGAAAGGGAAACCGGTGGCACAGAAGGTTCAGGTTCTTCTTGTCGACGACCTCGACGGTGGCGAGGCTGACGAGACGGTGACGTTCGCTCTCGACGGCAAGTCCTACGAGATCGACCTCACCACCGCTAACGCCCAGAAGCTGCGCGAGTCGCTCGCGGACTTCGTGAAGGCCGGCCGCAAGACCGGCGGTCGTGCTGCTTCGGGCCGCGGCAAGGTGCGGGCGTCCGTCAGCAGCAGCCCGGACACCGCGAAGATCCGCGCGTGGGCCAAGGAGAACGGCTACAACGTCAACGACCGCGGCCGCGTTCCGGCCGAGATCCGCGAGGCGTTCGAGAAGGCCAACGGCTGAGGGCGGTTCACGCGTTCGGTTTGTGCATTACCCACACCCAGCAACCGGGCCCGGTGGCACTCCGTAGCCGCCGCGCTCACGAGTCGTACGAGGTCGGGGGCGTTGCCATCGCCCCTCGGTCCTGCCCCGATCCCCGTGGTGGGCAGAGCCGTCTCGACCTCGCGCTCCGGCTCGGGAGGCCGCACCCACCCCGCGGCCTCCCGCGAGCCCGGACTCCAGGGCGGCGGTGGGGGCGCGGGCATGCGCTCTCCGCTTCCGCGGACCCTGAGGTCCAGGTCCAGGGCGTCCCACTCCAGCCACTGGAGCAGCCCCGGCAGTTCCTCGGCGCTGCCCGCGGCCACGAGCATCAGCATCCTGGCGCCGCCGCACCAGCCGTCGCCCGCGTCCGCCACGAGCGCGACCGGGCCGGTGTGCCGTACGCGCCGCAGCACCGCGCGGCCCGCCCCGGCCGGCAGGTCCAGGGCGTCGAAGCGCACCCCGGTCAGCAGCTGGAGGGGCTCCCCGCCGTCGGTGGGCCAGCGCAGCTCCTCCTCGTACCACTGCCGCAGGGCGGTGGGAGGTGTCCGGGGGGAGCGCTGACGCGGAAGCGCGATGGCCATGCCCGGTGCAACTGCCGAAGTCCCAAGAAGTTACGTTGGGTTGATGGCCGGATACGTAACGTGGCTACGACAGGGGGCGTAGGGGCGCATTGGGTGGCGCAAGGATGTTCGCCCGTAGCTGATGGAAACGGCCCGTGCCGCATGGAGTGTCAGTGGCGGCGGGTAAGACTTTCCATGTGGGGAGGGACGATGAAGAGCGATGAACGCAGCGCATTCGGCACTTCGGCCGGGCCGTGCCCGGCGCCGGGCTGGCGTGTCGGCGAGGGCGGCGTTCGCCACGGGCGTAGTGGCACAGGGCGTATATGCCTGGCCTGCGGGAACATCGTCTCGCACCATCGGGTTGGAGCAGATGTCGGCGTTCGGGGCAGGAGGCCAAGGACGGGTGTCGGCAGTTGGAATGAGCGGTCCCCGCTTGCGGGACTAAGCTGCGGAAGGACAGGGAGGGGACCGACCCCTTACTGCCTGACCGCTCTGAGGAGCGATTAACGATGTTCGAGAGGTTCACCGACCGCGCGCGGCGGGTTGTCGTCCTGGCTCAGGAAGAAGCCCGGATGCTCAACCACAACTACATCGGCACCGAGCACATCCTCCTGGGCCTGATCCACGAGGGTGAGGGTGTCGCCGCTAAGGCCCTGGAGAGCCTCGGGATTTCGCTCGAGGCGGTCCGCCAGCAGGTGGAGGAGATCATCGGGCAGGGGCAGCAGGCTCCGTCCGGGCACATCCCCTTCACCCCCCGTGCCAAGAAGGTCCTGGAGCTGTCGCTCCGCGAGGCCCTTCAGCTCGGCCACAACTACATCGGCACCGAGCACATCCTGCTCGGCCTGATCCGCGAGGGCGAGGGCGTCGCCGCCCAGGTCCTGGTGAAGCTGGGCGCCGATCTCAACCGGGTGCGGCAGCAGGTCATCCAGCTGCTCTCCGGCTACCAGGGCAAGGAGGCCGCCACCGCCGGCGGCCCGGCCGAGGGCACCCCCTCGACCTCCCTGGTCCTCGACCAGTTCGGCCGCAACCTCACCCAGGCGGCGCGCGAATCCAAGCTCGACCCGGTCATCGGGCGCGAGAAGGAGATCGAGCGCGTCATGCAGGTGCTGTCGCGCCGTACGAAGAACAACCCGGTTCTCATCGGCGAGCCCGGCGTCGGCAAGACGGCGGTCGTCGAGGGACTGGCGCAGGCCATCGTCAAGGGCGAGGTGCCCGAGACCCTCAAGGACAAGCACCTCTACACCCTGGACCTGGGCGCGCTGGTCGCCGGTTCCCGCTACCGCGGTGACTTCGAGGAGCGCCTGAAGAAGGTCCTCAAGGAGATCCGCACCCGCGGCGACATCATCCTGTTCATCGACGAGCTGCACACGCTGGTCGGCGCGGGCGCCGCGGAGGGCGCCATCGACGCGGCCTCGATCCTCAAGCCGATGCTGGCGCGGGGCGAGCTGCAGACCATCGGTGCCACGACGCTGGACGAGTACCGCAAGCACCTGGAGAAGGACGCGGCCCTTGAGCGCCGCTTCCAGCCCATCCAGGTCGCCGAGCCGTCGCTGCCGCACACCATCGAGATCCTCAAGGGTCTGCGCGACCGCTACGAGGCCCACCACCGCGTCTCCATCACGGACGAGGCGCTGGTCCAGGCCGCGCAGCTGGCCGACCGCTACATCTCCGACCGCTTCCTGCCGGACAAGGCGATCGACCTGATCGACGAGGCCGGCTCCCGGATGCGCATCCGCCGGATGACCGCGCCGCCGGACCTGCGCGAGTTCGACGAGAAGATCGCCGACGTGCGCCGGGAGAAGGAGTCCGCGATCGACTCGCAGGACTTCGAGATGGCCGCGGGCCTGCGCGACAAGGAGAAGCAGCTCCTGGCCGCGAAGGCCAAGCGGGAGAAGGAGTGGAAGGCCGGCGACATGGACGTCGTCGCCGAGGTCGACGGCGAGCTGATCGCCGAGGTGCTGGCCACGGCCACGGGCATCCCGGTCTTCAAGCTTACCGAGGAGGAGTCCAGCCGCCTGCTGCGCATGGAGGACGAGCTCCACAAGCGCGTCATCGGGCAGAAGGACGCCATCAAGGCGCTCTCGCAGGCCATCCGCCGTACCCGGGCCGGTCTGAAGGACCCCAAGCGCCCCGGTGGCTCGTTCATCTTCGCGGGCCCCTCGGGTGTCGGTAAGACCGAGCTGAGCAAGACCCTCGCCGAGTTCCTCTTCGGCGACGAGGACGCGCTGATCTCGCTCGACATGTCGGAGTTCAGCGAGAAGCACACCGTCTCGCGGCTCTTCGGCTCGCCCCCCGGCTACGTCGGCTACGAAGAGGGCGGCCAGCTCACCGAGAAGGTGCGCCGCAAGCCGTTCTCGGTCGTCCTGTTCGACGAGGTCGAGAAGGCCCACCCGGACATCTTCAACTCGCTGCTGCAGATCCTGGAGGACGGTCGCCTGACCGACTCCCAGGGCCGGGTCGTGGACTTCAAGAACACCGTCATCATCATGACGACCAACCTCGGCACCCGGGACATCTCCAAGGGCTTCAACCTGGGCTTCGCGGCCCAGGGCGACGTCAAGACCGGCTACGAGCGCATGAAGAACAAGGTCAACGAAGAGCTCAAGCAGCACTTCCGCCCCGAGTTCCTCAACCGTGTCGATGACACCGTGGTCTTCCACCAGCTCTCGCAGGAAGACATCATCCAGATCGTGGACCTGATGATCGACAAGGTCGACGAGCGCCTCAAGGACCGCGACATGGGCATCGAGCTCAGCAGCGACGCCAAGCAGGCACTGGCCAAGCGCGGTTACGACCCGGTGCTCGGCGCCCGTCC
This sequence comes from Streptomyces sp. UF-297, assembly GCF_058245575.1. Lineage (NCBI taxonomy): Bacteria > Bacillati > Actinomycetota > Actinomycetes > Kitasatosporales > Streptomycetaceae > Streptomyces > Streptomyces sp. UF-297. The sequence goes on from NZ_JBSIBZ010000058.1 coordinate 54,160, forward strand.
GCTGCGCCGCACGATCCAGCGCGACATCGAGGACGCCCTCTCGGAGAAGATCCTCTTCAACGAGCTGCGTCCGGGCCACATCGTGGTCGTCGATGTCGAGGGCGAGGGTGAGAACCTGAAGTTCACCTTCCGCGGCGAGGAGAAGTCCGCACTGCCGGACGTCCCGCCGATCGAGTCCGCCGCCGGTGGCGCGGGCCCGAACCTGAGCAAGGACGCGTAACTCCACCGCACCGACGGTGAAACTGCCCCGGAACCGCACGACGGTTCCGGGGCAGTCGCCTGTGCGGGGCGTGCTGCGTACCTCACTGCTCCGTCCCGGCCTCCTGTCCCACGGTCTGGGTGATGGTGAAGTGGATGAACTCCGCGGGCCGCACCGGGGCGATGCCGATGTCACAGGTCACCAGGCCCGGCTCCAGCTCGGCGGGGTCGTTGTTGGTGTGGTCGCAGGCGACGTAGAACGCCTCCTCCGGGGTGCGGCCCTGCAGCGCCCCCTGGCGCCACTGGTCGGCCAGGAAGGACTCGATGGAGCCTCGTAGCGTGCTCCACAGCCGCTCGTCGGTGGGCTCGAAGACGGCCCACGCGCTGCTCTGCCGGATCGAGTCGGCCAGGAAGCACACATAGCGGCGCACATTGAGGTAGTGCCAGTCACGGTTGTCGTTCGCCATCGTGCGGGCGCCCCACACCAGATGGCCCCGCCCGGGGTAGGTGCGCAGGGAGTTGATGCCGTTGCGGGCCAGCGCCATGTGTTCCTTGTCGGACAGGTCGCTCGCCAGGTCCAGCACGCCGGTCAGGGCCGCGTTGGCCGGGGCCCTGTGCACCCCGCGCTCCAGGTCCGAGCGGGCCCACACCCCGGCCACATGGCCGCACGGCGGCACCGTACGCTCGGTCCCGTCGATGCCCGGGACCGTGACCCACGGGTAGTACACGGCGCCGAACAGGGCGTCCGCCTCGTCCAGTTCGGGCAGTACGCCCGGCAGGTCCTCGGCCGAGACGCCCTCGGGGGCGTCCAGGATCGCCATCCGGTTGCCCATGTCCTTGCAGTGCTCGACCAGCGTCTGGATGGCCTGGTCCCGGTCCTCGTCCATCATCGCGATCTCCGGTACCGCGACCATGGACACGTCCGGCACGGTCGCCAGCCCCGCGAGCCCGGTACGCGCCGCGGCCTCGCCCCTGAGGTCGGCCACCTTGTCCTTGGACTCCTCGCCGAGCGGGACGATGTAGCAGGACGTGCCGCCGTTGGCGAAGAAGCCGTACACCGCCTCGGCCAGGACGAGCTCCCCGCGGGTGCTGGGCGCCGGGCTGAAGGTCCGGGAGAAGTCCTGGTGGCTGCGGACGAGCGTGGGGGCGGCCGGGCCCTGCTGGACGCGGCCGAGAAACGCCGGTGTCGAGGTGCCCGCCCCGGTGATGGTGCGGACACCGCTGGGATCTTCTCTTACGTGAACGCCTGGAGCGATGGGGTCCATGCTGTCTTCCCTTTCGGTGGTGCCGGCGCTCGATGCCGCAGTGGATCGATCGCGATACCTACGCTCCGAGGTTCCTGCTGGTGAGCAGGGGCGTACAAGAGCGCACACGGGGGCGTTCGGGGACGCCGGGGTCGTAGGGGACGGCAGCGGATGGGCGGGGCAGGAGCGCGGTCTGATCGCGGCGGCGCGCGATATTTCGGCGTGCGAACCCGGCAGGGGCCGGCGGCGGAATTCGGTGGCCCGGGGCGCGGGGTCGTTGGTCCCGATTCGGACAGCCCAAAGACCCGCCGGAAAGGCAGTGGATCTTATGTCGCGGTGACATGACGCACAGGCCTTTTCGGCCTTACTAGGCGGAATAGGAGCCGGCCGCCGCCGGGGAGGAGGGGCTGGTGTTTCCCGGGGTGGGGGTGCGGGGTGCAGGGGCCGGTGGGGCGGTTGGTCGAAAGTGCGAAGGGGCAGGTCACCGGGGCGCGGGTGGCGCGAGATCGCCCTCCTGGAGGACGCGGTCTCTGCGTTTGGTCCGATGGCGGGCGGGGTAGAGCTGGCGGCCCATTCCCTCGGGTTTCGCTACGGGGAGGGGTAGTAGAAGGGCGCTTTGAACGTGCGGCGACGAGCGGTTACCAAGGAATGGCGATCCCGGCCCGCAGCCGGGACTCATTCATTTCTGGAGGCCTTCCCGCATGTCGAAGCACGCCAAGTCCCGGTATACGAACAAGACCGCCCTGCGCACCCGCGCCGCCGTGATGGCCGTGGGCCTGGGGGCGTCCCTCGCGCTGGGTGCCGGGACGGCGACGGCGGCGGACGCCCTGGTGCTGACGGATCTGGCGCCGGGCCTGGACGAGGCGCTCACCGTGCAGGCCGACGCGCAGCGCAAGGCGGACGAGGCGGAGAAGAAGGCCGCCGAGGAGCGCGCGCACTCCTGGGTCTCGCCGGTGGACTCCTACGTGCTCGGCTCGACCTTCGGCATCGCCGGCGGCATGTGGGCGCACAACCACAGCGGGCAGGACTTCGTGGTGGGCACCGGCACGCCGGTCAAGGCCGCGCACGGCGGTGTCGTGGTCAAGGCCGGCGGCAACGGCGGCGGCGACGGCCCGGCGTACGGCAACGCCATCGTGATCAAGCACGACAACCACACGTACACGCAGTACGCGCACCTCTCGCAGGTGCGGGTCCAGCCCGGCCAGAACGTGGCGACCGGCCAGCAGATCGGTCTGTCCGGCAGCACCGGCAACTCCACCGGGCCGCACCTGCACTTCGAGGTGCGCACGGGCCCGGACTACGGCTCGGGCATCGAGCCGGTCGGCTTCCTGCGGGCGCACGGCGACAAGGTCTGATTCCGCGCCGCGCCGCGCCGCGCCTCGCGGGCGGCCCTCGGCAGCGCCTGCCTCAGCAGCGCGCCGCTCGGCGGGGCGCCCCTTGGCTCACCGCTCCGGACGCGGTGAGTTCGCGGCAGTGATCATTTCCGTGGCGACCTCCAGGATGGCCTTGCGCTTGTCCTCGGGGTCGCCTTCGAGGTTGTTCATCGCAAAGATCCCGGCGTGCAGGGAGAAGAGCGCGGTCAGGCAGCGGACCTGGTCGGTCAGATCCGCTTCGGGCTCCCTGAGCAGCCCGAAGAGGGTGAGCATGCGCTCCTTGAAGGTCTCCCCGATGCTCAGTTCGCGCACCGTGGCCTGGTTCTCCTGCATGAACCGGAACAGGGGCGTGGCATCGCGCAGGGACTCCGCGTAACGGCGGATGATCTCCTGCTTGGTCTCCAGGGTGCGCGGCTGTTCCTTGGCCCACTCGATCAGCTCGTCCATGGGCCTGGCCAGGTCCTGGAAGAGGCTGATGATGATGTCTTCCTTGGTCTTGAAGTGGTAGTAGAGCGCGGCCTTGGTGACATCCAGCTTCTCGGCGATCTCGCGCAGCGAGGTCTTGTCGTACCCCCGCTCCCCGAAGAGCTCCAGGGCGACGTCCTGAATGCGCTGGCGGGTGTTGCCCCGTCGCGTCTGCGATGTGCTGCCCATGGTGCTCTCCTGCGTCCGTCGGTACGGGATCAAACTAGATCACTCGCACTTGATCACTCTCGTCAAGCTAACGGGCCGTCTCTAACTTACTTGACGCCCGGCTAGTTGGAGCCCTACCTTCATCACCGTACCTAACTAGCCGGGCGGCAAGTAAGTGGAGTGATGCGGGGATGTCGCAGCGGACCGAGGCTCCGATGGGAGACATAGCAAAACCACCGACAGGTGGGCAGGGCACGGGGGAGCAGGGCAAGCAGCCGGCCAGTGTGCGGGTGGTGCTCTTCGCACTGATGATCGCGATGCTCCTCGCGATGCTCGACAACATGATCGTGGGCACGGCCATGCCGACGATCGTCGGCGAGCTGGGCGGGATGAACCACCTGTCCTGGGTGGTCACCGCCTACACGCTCGCCACCGCCGCCTCGACCCCGATCTGGGGCAAGCTCGGCGACATGTACGGGCGCAAGGGCGCCTTCCTCACCTCGATCGTGATCTTCCTGGTCGGCTCGGTGACCTCCGGCATGGCCCAGGACATGGGCCAGCTCATCGCCTTCCGCGTGGTGCAGGGCCTGGGCGCCGGCGGCCTGATGGTCGGCGTGATGGCGATCATCGGTGATCTGATTCCGCCGCGCGAGCGCGGCAAGTACCAGGGCATGATGGCCGGCGTGATGGCCGTGGCGATGGTCGGCGGCCCGCTGGTCGGCGGCACCATCACCGACCACCTCGGCTGGCGCTGGACCTTCTACATCAACCTGCCGCTGGGCGCGATCGCGCTCGCCATGGTCACCGCCGTACTGCACCTGCCCAAGAAGCGGGCGCGCGGCCGGGTCGACTACGTGGGCGCGGTGCTGCTGACGATCGGCATCACCTCGCTCGTCCTGATCACGACCTGGGGCGGCACCGAGTACGACTGGCTGTCCGGGCAGATCCTCGGCCTCGGCGCGGCCGGCGTCGTCGCCCTGGTGGCGTTCGTCTTCGTCGAGCGCAAGGTCAGCGAGCCGATCCTGCCGCTGCACATCTTCCGCAACGGCAACTTCTCGCTCGTCACCGTCATCGGCTTCCTGGTCGGCTTCGTGATGTTCGGGTCGATGACCTTCCTGCCGCTGTTCCAGCAGAGCGTCCAGGGCGCCTCGGCCACCAACTCCGGGCTGCTGCTCCTGCCGCTGATGGGCGGGCTGCTGGTGGTCTCGCTGATCGCGGGCCGGGTGACCACCCAGACCGGCAAGTACAAGATCTTCGTGGTCGGCGGCGGTGCGCTGCTGACGATCGGGCTCGGGCTGCTGTCCCTGATGGACACCGGTACGACCCGGCTCACCTCCAGCCTGTTCATGATCGTGCTCGGGGCCGGCATGGGCTTCTTGATGCAGACCACGATGCTCGTCGCGCAGAACAGCGTCGAGATGAAGGACATGGGCGTCGGCTCCTCCTCGGCCACCCTCTTCCGTACGATCGGCGGCTCCTTCGGTGTCGCGATCATGGGGGCGATCTTCACCAACCAGGTGCAGCAGACGATGACCGAGCGGCTCGGCGCGGCCGGGTCCAAGGTGGCCAGCGGCGGTACGCAGATGGACTTCAAGGCGCTGGACAAGCTGCCCGCCGGGGTGAAGGACGCGTACATGCACGCCGTCGCCAGCGGCACCCACCAGGTCTTCCTGTGGGGCGCGCTGATCAGCGTCATCGGATTCGCGGCGGCGTGGTTCCTCAAGGAGGTCCCGCTGCGCGGCGGCCCCGTCAAGCCGGCCGAGAGCACGGAGGGTGGGGACGCTCCGGCAGGCCGGGAGGCGGTGTCCCACACCGCCTGACCATCCGGTCCCTCGGCCCGAGCGGCCCCCCGGTGCGCGACGAGCGGCGCGCACCGGGGGGCCGCTGCCGTTGGAGCAGGGCCGGCGCTGGGGGCCGGGGCTGCCGGTCGCCCCGGCCGTGGTGGCTCAGCGGCTCGGGGAGGGGCTCTCCTCGGCGGGGCGGGGGGCCGGCGGCGCGGTGGTGCGCAGGGCGCGGTCCGCGCGGCGCCGGTGCAGCGCGTAGGAGGCGACGACGAGCAGGACGCACGGCACTCCGGTGAGCACCGCGGGGCGGAACTGCTCCGTGAAGGCCATGGTCACCAGCACGGCGAGGATGAACGCCATCGCCAGCAGCGTCGTCACCGGCGCGCCGGCCAGCGCGATGGGGGAGGGCGCCAGCCCCTCGGCGCGCCGCCGGCGGCGGAAGGCCAGATGCGTAGCGAAGATCATCAGCCAGGTGATCAGCGCGCTGAACAGCGCGACCGCCAGCAGCATCGGGAAGACCCGGTCCGGGGAGACGGCGGAGACCAGCACGGCGAAGAGGGCGCCGACGCCGGAGCACAGCAGCGCGGCCAGCGGCGAGCCGTGCCGGGTGAGCCGGGTCAGCCGGGCCGGGGCCGCGCCGTCCTCGCCGAGGGAGTACAGCACCCGCGCGGTGGCGAAGAGGTTGGTGTTCATGGCGGAGAGCGCGGCGGTGAGGATCACGGCGTTCATCACCGCCGCGGCGGCCGGCACCCCCGCCGCGCCGAAGAGCCGCACGAACGGGCTCTGGGCCACGCCGCCGTCCCCCGCGGCCTGGGACCACGGCACGATGGCGACGACCACGGCCATGCTCAGGACGTAGAACAGGACGAGCCGGAAGACGGTGGCGCGGGCCGCGCGCGGGATGTCCCGGGCCGGGTCCTTGGCCTCGGCGGCGGTCAGCGAGATGGCCTCGGTGCCGATGTAGCTGAAGGAGGCCAGGCTCATGGCCAGCCACAGGCCGGAGAGCCCGCTGGGGAAGAGCCCGCCGTTGCCGGTGAGGGTGCTGGTGCCCACGGCCTCCTGGCCGGGCAGCCCCACGAAGATCGCCACGGCGCCGACCGCGACGAACGCCACGATGGCCACCACCTTGATCATGGCGAACCAGTACTCGAACTCCCCGAAGACCCGCACCGAGAGGGCGTTGACGCCGAGCATGGCGACGGAGAAGAGAGCCACGGGGATCCACAGCGGCAGTTGGGGCCACCAGAAGCGCACGTACAGGCCGGCCGCGACGGCCTCGCTGCCGATGTTGACGACCTGCGCGATCCAGTACACCCAGCGCTGTACGTAACCGGCCATCGGGCCCAGGTAGAGGTGCGCGATGGCGCCGAAGCCCCCCGCCTTGGGGTGCACGGCCGCCATCTCCGCGACCGCGAACGCCACGGCGAGGGCCAGCATGGCCGCCGCCACGTACGCCAGGACGACCGCAGGACCGGCGAGCGCGAGCGCCTGACCCGACCCGAGGAAGAGCCCGGTGCCGATGGCGCCGCCGAGCGCGATCATGCTGACCTGGCGGCTGCTCAAGGTCCTGCGCAGCGCCGCCGGGGCCCGGTCGCCGCCGTGCTGTGTGCCGCTGGTTGCGCGGCCGCTCCTGTTCACCGATTCCCGCCGTTTCCTCAGACGTTGACTGTCCGTATAAATCATTCGATGCCGTCACGTAAGGTGACGCCGAGTCATTTCACCCGGCTCATCACCAGGGCCGGCGGCCGGCCGGCAGAAGGAGAGCAATGACCATTCGCACGCGCCTGATACCTGCCGCCGTTGCCGCCGTCGCCGTTTCCGCAGCCGTGACCTCGTGCTCGGCGGTGACAGGTGGCGACGAGACGAAGAAGGAACAGCGCAATTTCCGCTATACGGGCCAGCAGCTCTCGATCGATGCCAAGAATTCCGACGTCAGACTGCGGACCGGCGAGGACGGCACGATCGCGGTGAGCCGCGAGCTGAAGGGCAAGGCCGGACAGGACGGCAACGCCACCTGGTCCCTGGACGGCTCCCGGCTCACCCTGGACACCAACTGCTCGGGCATCTCCCTTACGTGCAGCGCCAGTTACACCGTCTCGGTGCCCAAGGGGGCGGCCGTCCGGCTCACCAGCACCGCGGGCAGCGTGTCCGCCCGCGACATGCCACAGCCGCTGGAACTGAGCGCGCGCGACGGCTCGGTCACGGTCGACAAGGCCTCCGGAAAGCTCTCGCTCACGGTGCACGGCGGCAATGCGACGGCAACCGGCATCTCCTCCCCGGAGTTCACCGCGTCCTCGGTCAACGGCCGGGTCAAGGCGGAGTTCTCGGCCGCGCCGCGCAAGGTCAGCGCCACGGCGAACAACGGGAACGTGAACGTCACGCTGCCCAAGGGGAGCGAGAAATACCGGGTGACCACCAAGGCCACCAACGGCCAGGAGAACTCCTCGGTGCCGAGCGACAAGGGCAGCGAGCGCACCATCGAACTGCGCAGCCAGAACGGCGCGGTGCGCCTGGAGCGCGCGCAGTAGCCCGCCGCCGTGGGGGGGGGGGGGGGCGGGGGGGGGGGGGGGGGGGCGG
>NZ_JBSIBZ010000059.1:0-61809 GCF_058245575.1 Streptomyces sp. UF-297
GCGGATCATCCAGGACAAGACCGATGCCGAGGGCGGCGAGGTCACCCCCGCCGACATCTGGACCGTCTTCCAGGACGCCTATGTCGCCCCCGCCCAGGACTCCGGCGCGCTCACCCTCGATACGGTCCTGGACGGGGCCGAGGCGGTGCCGTCCGGCACCGGCAACGGCCCGCTGTCCGCGTTCGTCGACGCGCTGCACGCCCGCGGCGTGGACGTACGCATCCTGGACTACGTCGAGCACACCCTCAGCGAGGGTGCCGACGCCCGTGCCGCCGCCTATGTCGAATGCGGCGTCGGGGAGCGGGCGTTGTGGGGCGTGGGCATCGACACCAGTACGGCGCGGGCCGCGCTGAAGGCGGTGCTCTCAGCAGTGAACCGCGCTCGCCGCGCCTGAGCCCGCACACCCCGCGGCGCTCACGCCCCCGCCCACAGCCCGTCCTGCGTCAGCCCCAGCAGCTCGATGGCGTTGCCGCGTACGATCCGCTCGACCACCTCCGGCGCGAGATGCCCCATCTGCGCCTGGCCCACCTCCCGGGACTTGGGCCAGGTGGAGTCGGAGTGCGGGTAGTCGGTCTCGTACAGGACGTTGCCGACGCCGATGGCGTCGAGGTTGCGCAGCCCGAAGGCGTCGTCGAAGAAGCAGCCGTAGACGTGCTCGGCGAACAGTTCGGAGGGCGGGCGCAGCACCTTGTCGGCGACGCCGCCCCAGCCGCGGTTCTCCTCCCACACCACGTCCGCGCGTTCCAGGACGTAGGGGATCCAACCGATCTGGCCCTCCGCGTACATCACGCGCAGGTTCGCGAAGCGGTCGAACTTGCCGCTCAGGAGCCAGTCGACCATCGAGAAGCAGCAGTTGGCGAAGGTGATGGTGGAGCCGACGGCGGGCGGGGCGTCCGCCGAGGTGGAGGGCATCTTGCTGGAGGAGCCGATGTGCATGGCGACGACCGTGCCGGTCTCGTCGCAGGCCCGCAGGAAGGGGTCCCAGTAGTCGGTGTGGATGCTGGGCAGGCCCAGGTGCGGCGGGATCTCGCTGAAGCACACGGCCCGTACGCCACGGGCCGCGTTCCGGCGAACTTCCTGAGCCGCCAACTCCGCATCCCACAGCGGAATCAAGCCAAGTGGAATCAGGCGTCCTGCCGCGGCCGGTCCGCACCACTCCTCCACCATCCAGTCGTTGTACGCGCGCACCCCCAGCAGACCCAGTTCGCGGTCCTTGGCCTCGGTGAAGGTCTGCCCGCAAAAGCGCGGGAAAGTGGGAAAGCACAGCGCCGACTGAACGTGGTTCACATCCATGTCCGCGAGGCGGTCGGGCACGCTGAAGGATCCGGGGCGCATCTGCTCATAGGTGATGCCCTCCAGCCTGATGTCGTCGCGCGCGTATCCGACGGCCGTGTCCAGCCGGGTCAGCGGTCGGTGCAGGTCCTCGTACACCCACCAGTCCGCTATGGGGCCGTCCTCGCCCCGCTCCCCCATCTTGGGAGCGAATTTGCCGCCCACGAAGGTCATTTCGCGCACCGGTGCCCGCACGATGCGCGGGCCGGTGTCCTGGTACTTCGACGGGAGGCGGTCCCGCCAGACGTTGGGCGGTTCAACCGTGTGGTCGTCCACCGAGATTATCTTCGGGAAGCTCTCCATCCCCACAAGGTAGCGTCGATCTGACGATCCGTCAGCTAGTGGCTTTCCGGAAGCCTGCGCCGGGAGCGGGCGAGGCCGGGCAAAGGGTTCAGAACCCTCGCTCTCGCGCGTCGTAAATCCCTGCGGAGGGCCTGTGCAGAGTCCGGACCCCTACTGACGCAAGGGCTTGCAACAAGGCAGACTGGCCGTTGCGAACGGAATGCACAGGGCAGGGGGACACCATGGACGACGGTCCGAGGCCGGAGCAGGGACGGCTCCGCTTCACCGTGCTCGGTCCCGTACGGGCCTGGCACGGCGCGACACCGCTCGCGACCGGTTCTCCGCAGCAGCGTGCGCTGCTGGCCGCGCTGCTGCTGCGGGGTGGACGTACGGCCACAGCGCCCGAGCTGGTGGACGCGCTGTGGGGAGACGAGCCGCCGCACGCCGCCCTCGCGGCGCTGCGCACCTATGCCTCGCGGTTGCGCAAGGCGCTGGGTCCCGATGCGGAGACCCTGGCCAGCGAGTCCGGCGGCTACGCCATCCGCCCCATCGGTCCCCAGGCGCTGGACCTGGATGTGGAACGCGCCGAGCAGTACGCGGCCGAAGCCGAAAAGGCCAAGGCCTCCGGAGACCGCTGCCGCGCCCGCGAACTGCTGGACGCCGCCCTGGACCTGTGGGACGGCGAGCCGCTGGCCGGGCTGCCCGGTCCGTACTGCGAGACCCAGCGCACCCGCCTGGAGGAGTGGCGGCTCTCCCTCATCGAGACCCGCCTCGAACTGGACCTGGAAGTCGGCTGCCACGCGGAGGCGGTCTCGGAACTGACCGCGCTGACCGCCGCCCACCCGCTGCGCGAGCGCCTGCGCGAGCTGCTGATGCTGGCCCTGTACCGCAGTGGACGCCAGGCCGAGGCGCTGGCCGTGTACGCCGACACCCGGCGGCTGCTCGCCGACGAACTGGGCGTGGACCCCTGCGCGTCGCTGACCGACCTGCACCAGCGCATCCTGTGCGCGGACGCCGAGCTGGACGCCCCGGTGACCGAACACCTCTCGGCCGCCGAGCCCGTGGTCGTACGGCCGCAGCAGCTGCCCGCCACCGTCGCCGACTTCACCGGGCGGGCCTCCTTCGTCTCCGAGCTGAGCGATCAACTCGCCACCGCCGAGGGCAGCGTGATGGCGGTCTCCGCCGTCGCCGGCATCGGCGGCGTGGGCAAGACCACCCTCGCCGTGCACGTCGCGCACGCCGCTCACCACCACTTCCCCGACGGGCAGCTCTACATCGACCTCCAGGGCGCGGGCTACAACCCCGCCGAGCCGGAGGCCGTGCTCGGCGCCTTCCTGCGGGCCCTGGGCACCCCGGACGCCGCCATTCCCGACGGGGTGGAGGAACGCTCCGCCCTGTACCGCTCCACCCTCGCGGGCCGCCGCATCCTGGCACTGCTCGACAACGCCCGCGACGCCGCCCAGGTGCGGCCGCTGCTGCCCGGGGCGGAGGGCTGCGCCGCCCTGATCACCAGCCGTGCGCGCATGGTCGACCTGGCCGGTGCCCACCTGGTCGACCTCGACGTGATGAGCCCCGAAGAGGCCCTCGCGCTGTTCACCCGCATCGTCGGGGAGGAGCGGGTGGGCGCCGAGCGCGAGGCCTCCATGGACGTGGTGGCCGCCTGCGGCTTCCTGCCCCTCGCGATCCGTATCGCCGCCTCCCGCCTGGCGGCCCGCCGCACCTGGACCGTCTCCGTCCTCGCCGACAAGCTCGCCGACGAGCGCCGCCGCCTGGACGAACTGCGCGCCGGCGACCTCGCGGTGAAGGCCACCTTCGAGCTGGGGTACGGCCAGCTGGAGCCCCACCAGGCGCGCGCCTTCCGCCTGTTGGGCCTGGCCGACGGCCCGGACATCTCGCTCGCCGCCGCGGCGGCCCTGCTCGACCTGGACACCGAGGAGGCCGAGGAGCTGCTGGAGTCCATCGTGGACACCTCGCTCCTGGAGTCCGCGGCCCCCGGCCGCTACCGCCTCCACGACCTCGTACGCCTCTACGCCCGCTCCTGCGCCGAACGCGACGAGCAGCCGGCCGAGTGCGACGCCGCCCAGTCCCGCCTCCTGGACTTCTACCTGGCCACCGCCGCCCAGATGTACCGCCTGGAGCGCCCCGGCGACCAGTTGGTCGACCACATGGAACAGCCCAGCTACCCGGGCCTGACCTTCGCCGACCGCGCGGAGGCCCTGAACTGGCTGTTCAGCGAGACCAGGTGCCTGATCGCCTGCGCACGCCAGAACGCCGGTCCGCACACGCTGCGCCGCGCCGTCGATCTGCTGCTGCTCACCCGGGACATGGCCGAGTCCGGTGCCAACGACCGCCAGTACCAGCAGGCCAATCTCGATCTGCTCAGCGCGGCACGCCGGTCGGGGGACCAGCACGCCGAAGGGCGTATCCACTGGGCGCTGGTCCTCATCGACATCCGATCGGGCCGGCTCGACGAGGCCGATGAGCACGCCAAGCTCGCCACGCTGCTCGGGCACGCGGCCGAGGACGAGTTCTCCATCGCCAACGGTCTGAACGAGCGCGGCATCATCGCCGGCATCCAGCATCGTCACGAGGAAGAAGAGGCCTATCTGGAACAGGCGCTGGCTGCCTTCCGTGAGAGCGGCAACATGCAGTCCGAGGCGTCCGTGATGGGCAACCTCTCGCGCACGTACCTGGACACCGGTCGTGTGGAGCGCGCGGTCCAGCTCGCCGAGCAGGCCGTCGTCTGCTACCGGCGCAGCGGTGCGACGCGTCGCATGGCCAACGGCAACTACATCCTGGGAATCGCCCTCACCCACGCGAACCGCCTGGCCGAGGCCGCACAGCGGCTCAACGAAGCGCTGGCCATCTTCCGCAACAGCCGCCAGCGCTTCTGGGAGGGCATGACCTATCTCCGGCTGGCCGAACTCGACTTGGCCGCCCGCCGCCCGGCCAGCGCGGCCAACTACGCCGAGCAGGCCCTCAGCTCACTGCGCGGCATCAGTGGTGACTGGTGGCGCGCGGACGCCCTGTCCACGCTCGGTCGCGCATTGAGCGAAATCGGGCACACTGGGCGCGCGAAGGTGTGCCAGCAGGAGGTCGCGGCCATCCGAGAGCGCCTCGGATCGGCCGAGAGCAGCGGCGTACGCAATCTGCTCACCCCTGCCGCGGTCGCATAACCGCAGGTCGGCAACGGGTTCTCAGGCGTTTATCGATCGTTCATCGCCACCCGTCACTCTCTTACTTACCGAACCGCCGCCTCGGGGGGCAAGCGGCTCGGTGACGTGGCCCCACCGTTAAGGTGTTCGGCCCTGGTCCACCCGTCCGGCGGCCCACGGGGGAGTCGCCGGCCGGATGGGCCACAAGCGCCCACACACAGGAGTTGATCACGTGACCACCGAGAACAAGCCCAAGGGTCTTGGCGACAAGGACGTCCTCAAGCCGCTGGACAGCACCCGGCCGATCATCGGGGACGGCATAGCCGCGGCCGCTGCGGACAGCACGCGCCCCAGCCCGGGCAGCGATGGCGTCATCGAGACGAAGGACAGCACTCGACCGATCGCTGACCCCAAGAAGAAGAAGTAACCGCATACGTAAGGCCCGCTGATCCAGGGGGACCCGGGGGAAGTACGGGGGAGTACGGGGGACCGGGGGATCAGCGGGGAACCGGGGGATCGCAGGGGCCGGTTTCGATGGCAGGGAGGGGACGCCATCGAAGCCGGTCCCTGCGGCGCATTTCGGCTGAAAGGGGTCCGTAATGGGCCCCTTAGCGTTAACTTTCCCAGGGAGTAAGGAAATCCCTTCCCTCGAAAAGGAGTTCAGATGTCCCGCGTGAAGAAAGCATTCCTCAGCCTCGCCATCGCGGCCGCAGCCGCCGGTGGCGCGGCCGCCCCCGCTCTGGCCGACAGCCGCGGACCGAACCCGGGCGATGGCACCCGCCCCATCACCGCCTTTGACGGCACCCGCCCGATAGCCGCGGGCGACGGCACCCGCCCCATAGCCCAAAGCGATGGCACGCGTCCCATAGTCGAGGGCGACGGAACGCGCCCCATCACCAAGGGCGACGGAACGCGTCCCGTGACGCAAAGCGACGGCACGCGCCCCGTGGCCGCGAGCGACGGCACTCGGCCGGTCGTCGGCTTCGACGGCACCCGCCCCGCCCTTCCGTAACTCCCGCAGAACGGGACCGCATTGCGGCAGTCCCGAGATCCACCCCTCTCGGGGGCCAGGTCATCACCGACCCGGCCCCCGGTCTGCGTTATGGCCGTGCCGACTCACACCGTCCCGAGATCCGCGGAGTACCAGCGCCGGGGGCGGAGGCGGATCGTGACGGCCTCCTCCAACTCGCTCTGCATGTGCTCCACGTACGCGGCGACCTTCTCCTTGGGCAGGTAGCGGGAGGCGACGAAGGTCAGTTCGTCCTCCGTCATGGGCTCGATGGAGGTGACCTCACCCTCCACCGAGACATAGCGGACGGTGGGTTCCAGGCGGTCCACCATCAGGGAGAAGCGGCCTGCGGCGGCGATCAGGCGGCCCTTGGGTGAGTTGCGTTCGGTGGTGATCCACAGTTCGCCGCCGGGCTCGTAGACGTACCAGATGGGCAGGGTGAGCGGGCCGCGGTCGGGCTGGTCCGAGGCCACGGACAGGGCTCCGATGTGCGGTTCGGCCAGAAACTGATCGCGCTCTTCGACGGACAGCGGCATACGAACTCCTGACGGGATGGGTACGTAAGACGTGCGTACGGTCAGTGGTCGCCTGCACAACGCACGCCGCGGGGTGAGAATTCCGGGGCCGCACGAGCCATGACGGTCCGTCAGATTCGGTGTTACAGTCGGCCACCGTCCACCGCTCACTCAGCCGCCCCGGGGGTGCGCCGTGTTTGAGTCCTCTCGTATACGTACGCTCTGGGAGCTGGTCGAGTACCGGGCCGGGGAGTCCGGCGGGGCGCCGATGTTCCACGACGGGGAGGGGCGGACCGTCACCTTCGGGCAGGTGCGGGACGAGGCGCTGCGCGCCGCGGCCGGATTCGCGCGCCTGGGAATCGGGCCCGGCACGCGGGTCGCCTGGCAACTGCCCACCCGCATCGAGACGGTGATCGCCTCGATCGCGCTGGCCAGGCTCGGCGCCGTACAGACACCGATCATCCCGCAGCACCGCGAGCGCGAGGTCGCCTTCATCGTCCGGGAGTCGGCGGCCGCATATCTGCTCGTGCCGGGGCGGTGGCGGGGCCTCGACTACACGGAGATGGCGCAACGGGCCGCGGGCGGGGCGCGGATCATCTCCTTGGAGGACGGCCTGCCGACCGCCGACCCGGACCGGCTCCCGGACCCGGACCGACTCCCGCCCCCGGACCCAGGCCCGGACCCGGACCCGGACCCAGACCCGGACCGGCAACGCCCACACCAACAGCAGGACCAGAGCCGGGGCCAGGACCAGGGCCAGAGTCAGGACCAGGACCAGAGTCAGAGTCAGGGCCACGGCGGGGGACGGGATCAGGACCATCTCTTCACCTCCTGGATTTACTACACCTCCGGCACCACTTCCGTTCCCAAAGGTGTAGAGCACACCGATGCCACGCTCATCGCGGGCGGCGTCGCGCTGGCCAACGCGCTGGGCATGTCCGAGACGGACATCGGCTCCATCGCCTTCCCGTACGCGCACATCGCCGGCCCCGACTACCTCATCGCCATGCTCGTCAGCGGCTTCCCCGCCGTCGTGCTGGAGACCTTCGAGCCGTCCCGCGCCGCCGAGGTGTTCGCCCGCCACGGCGTGACCATGGCAGGCGGCAGCACCGCCTTCTACCAGGCCTTTCTGGACGAGACCCGCAAGCAGGGGGCCGGGCCGGGGCAGCTCGTCCCGTCACTGCGGCTGCTGTCCGGCGGGGGCGCCCCGCTGCCGCCGGAGCTGTACGCGGAGGTCCGGGCGGAGCTGGGCTGCGCGGTGGTGCACGGCTACGGCATGACCGAGTGCCCGATGATCGCGATGGGCACCCCGTACGACTCCGGCGAACAGCTCGCCCACACCGTCGGCAGGCCGGTGACCGGCGCCGAGGTCCGGATCGTCACCCCGCAGGGCCGCGAGGCGCCGACCGGCCAGGAGGGGGAGGTCACGCTCAAGGGGACGATGCTCTTCCACCGCTATACGGACCCGGACCTGACCGCCGCGGCCTTCGACGCCGACGGCTACTTCCGCACCGGTGACCTCGGACTGCTGCGCCCGGACGGACACCTCGTACTCACCGGCCGGCTGAAGGACATCATCATCCGCAAGGGCGAGAACATCTCCGCCCAGGAGATAGAGGAGCTCCTGCACGGCCACCCGGCCGTCGCCGAGGCCGCCGTCATCGGCCTCCCCGACCGCGAGCGCGGCGAGCGCGTCTGCGCGGTGATCACCCTCACCGACCCCGCCGCGGCGCCCCCCACGCTCCGCCAACTCACCGACCACCTGCGGCAGTCGGGCCTGATGCCCCAGAAGCTCCCCGAACAACTGGAGATCACCGACCGTCTCCCCCGAGGCGGTCCCCTGGACAAGGTCCTCAAGTCCGCTCTGCGAGACCGCTATTCAGCGGACTGAGGCAGCCACCGATCGCGGCCCTCTCACACCTCGGCACCCACATTCCGCATCATCCGCCGCAGCACCTTCAGCGTCGTCACATAGTCCGCGTCGTCCACGCCCTCGTGAATGCGCGCCACCATGCGCGGCACCTCCGCCTTCACCCGCAGCCGCCCGGCCTCCCCCGCCTCGGTGATCCGCAGCCGGCCGCCCTCGTCCCGCGTGAGCCACCCCCGCTCCACCAGGTCCGCGCTGTCGGTGCGGAGGTCGTCGAGCTCACCGATGAACGCCCGCATGGCCTGCTCCAGCTCCCCCACCGTCAGGCCTCGTTCGTCCTCGCCGTGCGTGGCGAGGTCCGCGGGCGAGAGATACCGCAGAATCCAGTACTGCGGCTGTGTCAGCCCGAGCTTGGCCTGCTCGGCCCGTATGAACCCGATCACCGCCCGCTGCGCGAGCCCGGTCCAGTACCCCACCGGCTGCTTCGCCAGCTCCGCATCGGTCATCTCCGCATCGGTCATCTCCCCATCACCCATGCCGCTCCCCATCCCCTCGTCCCCCGCACTCCGCTCCCGCCCGGGCCCACCCCGACCGGCACTCCGCACGCTAGGACCTCAAGGCACCTTGAGGTCAAGGTGGCGGCGGCACGCCCTTGACCTTCACATCCATGTGAGGGGCTACAACGGTGGCGCGGGGCCAAGGCGGCGCCTGGTGTGCGGGAGAGGAGAAGTCGGTGCGGGTGCATGTCGTTCTGCCGTCGGAGTCGGTCTCGGTGGGGGTGCAGCGGGTTGCTGAGCTGGCCCGGGAGGCGGAGGGGCTGGGGTATGCGGGGGTGTGGCTGCCGGATCATCTGCTGCCGCCGGCGCCGTACGGGAAGGAGACCGGGTACGGAGGGGTCTACGAGCCGCTGGTGACGCTGGCCTATCTGGCGGGGGTCACGGAGCGGGTGACGCTCGGGACGTCCGTGGTGATCGCCCCGCTGCGGGATCCGCTCACGCTCGCCCGGCAGTCGGCGACGCTGGCGCAGGTCAGCGGGGGCCGGTTCGTGCTCGGTGTCGGAGTCGGCTGGCAGCGGTACGAATTCGAGGCGGCCGGAGAGGACTTCGGCAGGCGGGGTGCGCGTACGGACAGCGCGCTGCGGGTCGTGCGGCATCTGCACACGCACGGCGGCGGGCCGTACCAGGACGCGTTCCTCTCCTTCGACGAACGGGCTGTCTTCGAGCCGGTGCCCGAGGAGCCGGTGCCCTTCCTCATCGGTGGCAACTCCGATGCGGCGCTGCGCCGGGCCGCCCGGATCGGCGACCGCTGGCAGGCGGTGGGGCTGAGCCCGCAGGAGTTCAGCAGGCGCAGGCAGTGGCTGCTGGACGAGGCGCGGCGGCCCGTATCGGCGGGTGCCCGGATGGACTGGGCGGAGGACGGCGGTGACCTGCGGGAGGCGCTGGCCGAGGTCAGGGAGTGGGAGGCGGCCGGGGCCGAGGACCTGTATGTGTGGTTCGGGGATGCGGGGGCGGGCTTCGGGGAGCGGATGCGGGCGCTGGCGGAGGGGGTGGGGATGGAGGTGTGAGAGGGGATGGAGGTGTGAGAGGGGTCCTTCAAGGGCGATCGGGTGGTGCGGGGCGGGCGCGCAGGTGGTTCTTGAGGACTTTGCCGGCGGCGTTGCGGGGGAGTTCGGGGAGGAATTCGACCTCTCTGGGGACCTTGTAGTTGGCCATTTCGCGGCGGGCCCAGGCGATGAGTTCGTCGGCGGTGAGGGCGGCGCCGGGGCGGCGTACGGCAAAGGCCTTGCCCGCCTCGCCCAGGCGGGGGTCCGGGATGCCGACGACGGCGACGTCGGCCAGGCCGGGGTGGCGGGCCAGGAGTTGCTCTATTTCGGCCGGATAGGCGTTGAAGCCACCGACGATGAACATGTCCTTGACGCGGTCGGTGATCCGCAGATTCCCCTCGGCGTCCAGGACGCCGATGTCGCCGGTGCGCAGCCAGCCGTCGGGGGTGACGGCGGCAGCGGTGGCGGCCGGGTCCTCGAAGTAGCCGGACATGACGTGGTAGCCGCGCACCAGCACCTCGCCGGGCTCGCCGGGCGGCAGCGCGGACCCGGTGGCGCCGACGACGCGTACCTCGGTGTCCGGTATGGCGCGGCCCGAGGTGGCCGCGATGACCTGGGGCGCATCGCCGCGGCGGCACATCGTGACCACGCCGGAGCTCTCCGAGAGGCCGTACGCGGTCAGGACCGTGGCGATGCCCAGCTCGTCACGGAGGCGTTCGATCAGGTGCAGGGGGACCACGGCGGCGCCGGTGACGACCAGCCGCAGCGCCGAGAGGTCGTGCTGGGCCCGGGCGGGGTGGTCCAGGATCTGCTGGTGGAGGGTGGGCGGCCCGGGGAGTACGGAGACGCGCTCGGCGGCGATATGGGCGAGCGCCGCGGCCGCGCTGAAGACGGGCTGCGGGATCATCGTCGCGCCGCGCAGCAGGCAGGCGATGACGCCGGCCTTGTAGCCGAAGGTGTGGAAGAAGGGGTTGACGATGAGATAGCGGTCGGCGCGCTCCAGTCCGGCCAGTTCGCTCCAGGTGCCGTAGGCGCGCAGGGTCTGGGCGTGGGTGATCACCACGCCCTTGGGGTGGCCGGTGGTACCGGAGGTGAAGACGATGTCGCTGGGGTCGTCGGGACCGATGGCGTCGGCGCGGGCGCGGACCGTGGCGCCCGCCACGGCCTCGCCGCGGGCCAGGAAGTCCTTCCAGGTCAGAAAGTCGGCGGGGGCGTCGTCGGAGAGGACGACCACCTGGTGCAGATGCGGGAGGCCGGGCAGCGGTCCGCGCCCCTCGCCGTCCTTGGCGGCGCGCCGCAGCGAGGCGACGTAGGACGTGCCGAGGAAGGTGCCGGTGATGAACAGCAGCTTGGCGCGGGTGCGGTGGAGTACGTAGGCGGCCTCGGCGCCCTTGAAACGGGTGTTGACCGGTACGAGGACGCCGCCCGCGGTGACCGCGCCGAGGGCGGCGACGATCCAGTCCAGGGTGTTGGGCGCCCAGACCGCGACGCGGTCGCCGGGGCGGAGACCGGCGGCGACGCAGCCCGCTGCGGCCCGCTCGACCCGCTCCCCCAGCTCGGCGTACGTCACGCGGGTACGGCCCTCGACCACGGCCTCGTGCTCGCCGTTCCGCCGCGCCGCCGCCCGTACCAGCCGGGGAATGCTGCCGTACGCGAGGTCGGCGCGCCAGGGCGAGGACCCGCCCGCAGACTGCGTCAAGGCATCCCGCAGCTTCGGGACTTCGCCCGCCCCGGGAGTATCGAGCGACTCGGGGGCATCGCCCGCCTCGGGGGCATCGATCGGCTCGGCGCCTTCGCGCAGCTCGCGGTCTTCACGCAGCTCCGGGTCCTCGCGCATCGCACTGCCTCCCGCCACATAGCTGACTGTCCGTCAGATTAGCGGTAGCCTCCTCGGCTGTCAGTACTGAGGAGCGACCACGGAGGTGGCGATGGGGGCGGCTCTCAAGGACGCCACGGCGATAGCCGGCATCGGGCAGACGGCGTTCGCCCGGCAACTGCCCGAGTCCGAGAAGGCGTTGGCCTGCCGGGCGATCGTCGCGGCGCTTCAGGACGCGGGCATCGCCCCCTCCGAGGTGGACGCGCTGGCCTCGTACACCATGGAGGAGACCGACGAGGTCGAGGTGGCCAAGGCGGTCGGCTTCGGCGACCTCACCTTCTTCTCCAAGGTCGGCTTCGGTGGCGGCGGTTCCTGCGCGACCGTGGCCCATCTGGCGGCGGCCGTCGCCACCGGCCAGGCGAGCGTGGGCGTCGCCTGGCGCTCGCGCAAGCGCGGCAGCGGACCGCGCCCCTGGAAGAACACCACCGCCCAGCTCCCCACCCCCGCCCAGTGGACCCGCCCCTTCGGGCTGCTGCGCCCCGCCGACGAGATCGGGATGCTGGCGCGCCGCTATATGCACGAGTACGGCGCCACCCGCGACCACCTCTTCAACGTCGCCCTGGCCTGCCGCAACCGCGCCAACCAGAACCCGGCCGCGATGATGTACGAGCGCCCGCTGACCCGCGAGCTCTATATGACCTCGCGCTGGATCAGCGAACCGCTGTGCCTGTTCGACAACTGCCTGGAGACCGACGGCGCACTGGCGTGTGTGGTCGTCTCCGCCGAGCGGGCACGCGACTGCCGACAGCGGCCCGTGTACGTCCACTCCGCGGCCCAGGGCCTGCCCGCCCAGCACCACGGCATGGTCAACTACTGGAACGACGACCCGCTCACCGGCCCCGCCTGGACCGCCGCCCGCCAGCTGTGGAAGACCGCCGACTTCGGCCCGCAGGATGTCGATGTGGCGCAGATCTACGACGCGTTCACCCCCCTGATCCCCCTCTCCCTGGAGGGCTACGGCTTCTGCGGGCGCGGCGAGGGCGCGGCCTTCACCGAGGGCGGCGCCCTGGAGATCGGCGGCCGGCTCCCCCTCAACACCGGCGGCGGCGGCCTCTCGGAGGCGTACGTGCACGGCTTCAACCTCATCACCGAGGGCGTCCGGCAGCTGCGCGGCACCAGCACCGCGCAGGTGCCCGACGCCGCGACCTGCCTGGTCACGGCGGGCGAGGGAGTCCCCACTTCGGCTCTGCTGCTGAGGAGTTGAGCATCCATGTCCTCCATGATGACCACCCCCACTGACAACGGCCCGCTGCTGCCCGTCGCCGACGAGGACGGCGCCCCGTTCTGGGAGTACGCGGCCCGGGGCGAGCTGCGCGTCCAGGCCTGCTCCGACTGCGGCCAGCCGCGCTTCCCGCCGCGCCCCTGCTGCCCGCAGTGCCAGTCCTTCGACAGCCGGTGGCAGCCGACCGGCGGCCGCGGCCGCATCTGGTCCTTCGTCCTGCCCCACCCGCCGCTGCTCCCGGCCTACGCCGAACAGGCCCCGTACAACGCGATCGTGGTCGAGCTGGCGGACGCCCCGCGCATCCGGCTCGTCGGCAATCTCGTCACCGCCCCCGACGCGGCCCTGAATTCCGTGGACCCCGCCCGCATCCGTATCGGCGCCGCCGTCAAGGTGTGCTTCCACGAGATGGCGCCGGGCGTGACCGTTCCCCGCTGGCTCCTGGAGCGGCCGTGACCCCGGGCCCCGCGGACCGCGCCGCACCGGAGCCGTCCACAGCGACCGTACGGCGGGAAACCGCAGCCGACGGCGTCGCCCTGATCACCCTCGACCGCCCCGAGCGGCACAACGCCATCGACCTGGCGACCGTCGACCGACTCTCCGCCCTATGGCGGGAGTTGAGACACGGCGAGGACATCCGCGCCGTGGTGCTCACCGGCGCCGGCGGCCGGGCCTTCTGCACCGGCATCGACCGCTCGGCCCACGTCCCGCAGCCGTCCTCCCCCTACTCCCAGGACGACCCGCTGCTGCGCATCGGCCCGAAGGCGAACGACCTGTGGAAGCCGGTGATCGCCGCGGTGGAGGGCATGGCCTGCGGCGGCGCCTTCTATCTGCTGGGCGAGAGCGAGTTCATCGTCGCGTCCGAGTCCGCCACCTTCTTCGACCCGCACACCACCTACGGGATGGTCAGCGCGTACGAGACCATCCATATGGCGCAGCGGATGCCGTACGGAGAGATCGCCCGGATGGCGCTGATGGGCTCGGCGGAGCGGCTGGGGGCGGCGCGCGCCCACGAGATCGGCCTGGTCTCGGAGTTGACGCCGCCGGGCGGCGCGGTGGCGGCGGCCGTGCGCGCCGCAACCGCGCTCGCGCGGCAACCGACGCGGGCGGTGCAGGGCACCGTACGGGCGCTGTGGGCGGCCAAGGAGGCGGCCCGCACCCAGGCCCTGGCGCACGCCCCGCACCTCATCGCGCTCGGCAACGCGCCCGCAGGACAGCAGGCCGGGCTGTTCGCCGAGCGCACCCGGGAGTACCGGGTGCGCTGACCAGGTGCGGCGAACAAGCCCGTGCGGCGCGTCAGTTGGCCGTGCGGACCACGTTGGTGATCTCGCAGCGGTAGGTGCCCGCCTGCGGCTTGCCGAAAATCGTCTGCGAGGTCGTCCACGACTCCGTGGCGCCCGGACGGACCATCATGATGCTGGGGTTGCGGTCCATGCCGCCCACCGTCTGCCCGTCCGGGCCGGTGAAGTGCAGCGTGAACCTGTAGTTGTACGTGGTGCTCGGGCTGCTGTTGGTGACGCTGAACTTGGCGGTGACGCTCACGTCGCTCGCCTTGCAGCTGTCCATGCGGACCTCGCGCATCGGAGGCTTGCTGCTGCTGGAGCCGCCCGTGACGCCCGAGGTGGTCGAACCGCCGCTGTAACCGCCCGTGCTGGTCGAGCTGCTGTCGCTGCCGGAGCTGGTCGTACCGCTGGTGTAGCCACCGGAGCTGGTCGTACCGCTGCTGTAGCCGCCGGTGCTGCCGCCGCCGTACGACCCCGAGCCGGCGTCACCGCCACTGGTGGTGGTGCCGCCGCTGGTGCCGGAGCCGTGGCTGCTGCCACCGCCGCAGCTGCCTCCGTGCGAACCGCGCGCGCCGGTCAGTGCGACCAGAACGACACCGGCAAGTGCGACCGCGCGGACATGGCGAAGCTTCATGCGCTGGAACCCCCGTGAACCCCGTTGAAAGGTGAAATGAAAGCGCGCCGTACCGATCGCCCATCGACCGTCTTGACGCGTGCACGGCACCCTAGCAAGATCAGGCCACTCTCCAAAAACACCTCCTTGACCTGCCGGGACGCTCTGACATAGCGCGTCGGCGGAGTCGGGCGTAGCGTCGAAATCAGAGGAAGTCAGGACGAATCGAAGCGAGGCGACGCCCGTGGTGCGCAACGTACTCGGATCCCTGATCGCCCTCGTCGGAGCGACGGCCGCCGTCTGGAGCCCCTTCCGTGCCTGGTACGACGGCCGTCACGGCAGCGCGATCCGCATCGACGACCTCTTCAACGGCATCACCGACAACAAGGCCGAGCTCTTCGGCTCGCTCTTCCTGCCGATGGCCTTCGCGGGCCTGCTCACCCTGCTGGGTCTCGCGCTGCGTTCGCGGCTGCTGGTGGGCCTGGCGGGCGTGGTCGCGCTCGGCTTCACCGTCCTGTGGATGGTGCGCCAGGGCCAGGCGGCGGGCAGCCTCACGGCGGGCGGCGACGGGCTGGGCCTGGGCGTGGCCGGAGCCGTGGGCGGCGGGGTGTTGCTGCTGCTCGGGGCCCTCGTGATGAGGGGGCGCGGTGGCCGCGGAGACCGCGGCGGGCGGCGGGAGCCCGGCTTCTCGGAGCCGGAGCCGTTCGCGCCTACGGCGCCTGAGCCGTGGGATTCCGGGCGGCCGGCCGCGCAGGAGTGGCGGCCCGGCCCGGGGCAGGGGCCGGGCGGCGGCGCTGCGGGCCCGGACCCGTCCGCGCCGTGGCCGGATTCCGGCCAACCTGATCAGTCTCCGGCGCCCGGAAAGTCCGGGGAACCGCGCCCCTGACGCGCCGCGTCGGTTGCGCGCTCCTCGTCACGCCGCAGGCCGGTGGGGGCCGGTCGCGCCCACGCGGCGCAGCCTCATATCGGCACAGCCCCGCGCCCCTTGAGGGGCGCCCGCTCGGCGCGCGTCCGCCCCTGATCCACCGAACAGCTCCTAAGAACGCCGCGCCAGCCCCGTCCCCTTGGCCGCGTCCAGTGCGTAGACGCAGCGGTCCTTGCTGCAGGCGTAGACGACGCCGGCGACCGCTACCGGCGAGCCGGTGATCTCGCCGCCCGTGGCCAGCTTCCAGCGCAGCTGTCCGCCGACCGCGTCCAGGGTGTAGAGGCAGTGGTCGGCCGAGCCGAAGTGCACCCGGCCGTCGGCGACGACCGGTGACCCGATGACCTCCGCGCCCGCCTGGAAGCGCCAGCGGGGTGTGCCCGTGACGGCGTCCAGGGTGTAGAGGGCGTTGCCGCTGCCCAGGTGGACCGCGCCGTCCGCGACCAGCACCGGCTCGGTGGAGCCGCGCGCCTCGGTCGCGATCCGCCAGCGGTCGCGGCCGTCGGCGGAGTCCAGGGCGTAGACCGTGCCGAGGTAGTCGGCGAGGTAGATCCCGCCGCCGGTGACGGCCGGGCCCGGGGCGTACGCGGGCGGGCTCAGGAACGCCGCGGGCGCCTCGAAGTGCCACCGCACCTCACCGCGCGCGATGTCCAGCGCCAACACCCTTGTCCCCGCGGCCACATAGACCACACCGTCGGGCGCGGGCAGCAGCCGCATCGGCACCCCGCCGCAGGACGCCGCGTCCCCGACCGGATAGGACCAGCGCTCCGCTCCCGTACGGGCCTCAAGGGCCTTCAGCCGCCCCTCGGCCCACACGAACACCGTGCCGTGGTGGACGACGGGACCGGCCTCCGCGGTCTCGAACTCGCTCTGCGCGCCGCCGATCTCCCACAGCCGCTCACCGCTCGCGGCCTCCCAGGCCTGTACGCCGCCGCCGCGGGTGCCGGTGACGACCGTGCCGCGGTCGACCTTGAGGGCGTAGACCCAGCCGTCGGTGGTCAGCCGCCACAGCTCGCTGCCGTCGGCGGCGTCCAGCGCGTACAGGCTGGGGCCGTCGGAGGCGTGGATCCGGCCGTCGGCGACCGCCATCGCCCAGGCCACCTCGCGGGTCTTGAACTGCCGCCGCCCGCTGGCCACATCGAGCGCGTGCACCTCGAAGGAGGTGACGTAGAGCAGGTCGCCGAGGACGGCGGGGGTGCCCCACACGTCGTTGGACATCCGGAAGCGCCAGGGGCGCCAGCGGCCCGCGTCCGCGCCCTGCGCACCGGCGGCGGGCGTCTCGGCGGGGACCGCGCCGGGCCCGGACGTGCCGGGTCCGGCCATCCCCTGGCCGCCGTTGGGCGCGCCCTGCGGGGGCACCGCCGAGGTGCCGCCCGGCGGGCGCACCCAGTTGGTCCCGGCGCCGGCCTGTGCCTGTGCCTGTGCGCGCGCCTGCGGCTCCCGGCCGTCCGCCGCACGCGGCCCCGGCCCTATCGGAGCGGGCGAACCCGCGAGCCGTACGGGGCCGTCGACGCTCTCGCCCTCCGCATGCCGCGGCGTTACGGGAGGTACGGGAGCGGCCTGGGGGTAGCCGGGTGCCTGATGGGCCGAGGAGACCTGGGCCATCGGCGCACCGGGACCGCCCTGTGCGACCCGGGCCGCGCCGCGCGGATCGCCGCGGTGCGCGCCGGGTCCGACGCCCGCGCCCGCGGCCCAGCCGCCGTCGCCACCGGGCGGGCGCGGCGGCGCGGACACCGGCTCCTGCTCGGGGACATGGGCGGCGGCCCGCATCGGCGCGCTCTTGGGCCGCGGCGGCGGGCCGCCCGGCGCGGGTGTCATGGGGGATACGGGAGCCACCGGGGCCATGGGGTGTACGGGCCTGCCGTGCTGACCGCCCGGCGCACCCTGGCCACCGGAACCGCCGTGCCCGCCGTGCCCGCTCTGCCCCGTAGGACCGGGCCGGCCGGCGCCTCGTGCGGTCCCGGACGCACCGCGCCCGGTGTTCTTCGGCGCCGCCGACCGCCCGCCGCGCCGCCCCTCGATGAGCGCGACCGCGCTGCCCGGCAGCCAGGCCGAGGCCGTACCGCTGTCGTCGCTGCCGGAGCCGAACAGATGCGGTGCGAGCTGCGACTGGAGGTCGGCGGGGCTGGGGCGGTTCACCGCCTCCATCTGCATGCAGGACTCCAGCAGCGGCCGCAGCTCGTCCGGCAGCCCCGTCAGGTCCGGGCCCTCGCGCAGCAGCATGAAGACCGTCTCGACGGGGTTGGCGCCGTGGAAGGGCGCATGGCCCGTCGCGGCGAAGACCAGGGTCGAGCCGAGCGAGAAGACATCGCTGGCGCCGGTGACGCTACGTGAGTCACGCGCCTGCTCGGGCGACATGTAGGCGGGCGTGCCGACGGCGACGTTGGTCATCGTCAGCCGGGTGTTGGAGACGCCGGAGGCGATGCCGAAGTCGATGACCCGCGGGCCGTCCTCGACGACGAGTACGTTCGACGGCTTCAGATCCCGGTGCACCAGGCCCGCACCGTGGATGGACTGCAGCGCCTCGGCGATCCCCGCCGCCAGCCACCGCACCGCCTGGGCCGGGAGCGGCCCGCACTCATTGACTATTTCCTCGAGCGAGGGAGCGGGCACGTACGCGGTCGCCAGCCAGGGCACCGCGGCCCGCGGGTCGGCGTCCACGACGGCGGCGGTGTAGAAACCGCTGACCGCGCGGGCCGCCTCGACCTCGCGCGTGAAGCGGACCCGGAACAGCTGGTCCTCGGCGAGTTCGGTGCGTACCGTCTTGATCGCCACGCGCCGGCCGGACGCCGAGCGCGCGAGATAGACCAGCCCCATACCGCCGGCGCCGAGTCGGCCGAGCACCTCGAACGGGCCGATCCGACGGGGATCGTGCTGCGTCAGCTGCTCCACCACTTGCCTGCCACCTCCCCGTGGGGCGTCAATGAGACTCTCTCAAGCCATGAAAACCGCGCCGGAGCTGCTCCCCATGGTCGTGGAGAGCACACAGGACACGGGCTGAAGCCAAGAGCCGCCGAGAGCCGCTGCCCCGTGCAGCGTCTCACCGCCTGGCCGATTCGGCCGTACGCGTGCTGATTCTTCCTGGCGAAGCCGACGGTTGCGAACCCGGGGGCGCCCCGTCGTGTCCCGGCGCGCGGCCCGCGGTGCGCGCCGGGACCGTTACATGCCGTTACGCACCCTGGAACAGCCCGCTCCGCTTGGCCGTTATGCGACCGTTGCGCGCGCCGTCCCGCGCAGTGTCACACGCGCCGCCGCGCACCCCCTCGCGGGCGCCCTCGCCCCGGCCCTGCCGTCCCGGCCACCTCATGTACGTAACTCCCCGTAGTCGCTCGCGCATGGCAGCCCGGGAAGCGCATGCCCCGGGGCACCCGCGGTCCGGCCGTGCACACAGACCCGCTGCCGGACTGCGCCGCCCGCGGCCCGGCAGCGGGAACCGCCACTGATTCAATTCTGCTGTGCCGCGGCCCACTTCGGGGCCATGACGGCAAAGGTCGCACGCGGTTTGTCGGCGGGCGGCCCGACCCACCGGGGGCGCCCGGCGGCGCGGCGCCCCCAGGGACTTCGCACCCTCCGCGCACTTGTCCACCGAAGTTGTCCACAGCCTGTTGATAAGACCATTCACCAGTTCGGGCCACGCTGCCTTGCGGCCCCGTCCAGCGCCGCTACCAGGGACGTACCGCATCCGTACGGGCCGAACTCCCCCATCCCCATTTGCAGGCAGCCAAATCGCGCTCCGATCACCCCTCGGTAAGCTGACGGCATGACAGGACAAGTTCGAACCGTCGACGGCAGAGTCGCCGGGCGCCGTGGACAGGCGACCCGGCAGAAGCTGCTCGACTGCCTCAGCGAAATGCTCAGTTCGTCCCCGTACCGGGACGTCAAGGTCATCGATGTGGCGCGCAAGGCGGGCACTTCGCCTGCGACGTTCTACCAGTACTTCCCCGATGTCGAGGGTGCCGTCCTAGAGATCGCCGAGGAGATGGCCAAGGAAGGCGCGAGCCTGACCGACCTGGTCGCCGGGCGCTCCTGGGTCGGCAAGTCCGGCTGGCAGACGGCCGAGGAGCTGGTCGACGGCTTCTTGACCTTCTGGCGCAAGAACGACGCGATCCTGCGCGTGGTCGACCTGGGCGCGGCGGAGGGCGACAAGCGGTTCTACAAGATCCGCATGAAGATCCTCAACGCCGTCACCAACTCCCTCACGGACTCCATCCAGGAACTCCAGTCCAAGGGCAAGGTCGACAAGGACGTGAGCGCGGCGGCCATCGCCGGTTCGCTCGTCGCCATGCTGGCCGCGGTCGCCGGACACCAGAAGGGCTTCACGAGCTGGGGCGTCAAGCAGGCGGAGCTCAAGCCGAATCTTGCGCTGCTGGTGCATCTGGGGATCACCGGCAAGAAGCCGACGAAGTAAGCGCTCGGCGCGCTCACTTCGGCGTCCCGGCTCGGCCGGGAGTCCACGAACCGTCCTGCCATATGCACGTGATGCATCTATCGGGCGTCGTTCGGTCCCTTTGTGGGGTCGGGCGGCGCCCGATGTGCTGTCGCGGTCATGGATCTGCCGGCCGGTCGCGCCCACGCGGCGCAGCCGCATATCGGCACAGCCCCGCGCCTCTTACGGACTATCGCCGCTCCAGGCGGAAGAGGCGGATTTCGCGGGTGATGCGGGACTGGTAGGCGGCGTAGGGGGGCCAGAAGGCCAGGGCGGCCTGCCAGGTGTGGTCGCGTTCGCGGCCTTCGAGCAGGGTGGCGCGTACGGGGATGTCCGTGCCGCGCCAACTGATCTGCGCCTCGGGGTTCTTGAGGAGGTTGGCGGTCCAGGACGGGTGGCCGGGGCGGCCGAAGTTGGAGCCGATCAGGATCCAGGTGCCGTCCTTCTCGGGCATGCAGGCCAGCGGTGTGCGCCGTAGCCGGCCACTGCGGGCGCCTTTCGCGGTCAGTATCAGGCCCGGCAGCATCCGGGCGCTCAGCAGGACCCGGCCGCCGGTCAGGCGGTGGACGGTGCGGTCCAGGGACGGCACGACGTGCGGGGCGATCCGCGCGAAGGTACGGGTCGCGGAGAGCTTCTGCACCAGTCGCAGGGCCGCGGCGCTCACGCGGACGCCCCGGTGGCGGCGAAGAGCCCGGCGTCCTCGGCCGCCTGTGCGCGCAGCCGGTGTACGGGCCCGAAGAGCAGTTCGTCCGAGGCCGCCCGCTTGAAGTACAGATGTGCGTCGTGCTCCCAGGTGAAGCCGATGCCGCCGTGCAGTTGTACGGCCTCGGCCGCTACCGCGCGCTGGGTCTGCAGGCCCTGCGCGAGCGCGAGGGCGCCCACGCCCGGTTCGGGGTGGCCGCAGCCCGCCGCCCAGGCCGCGTAGTACGCCGCCGAGCGCGCGGCCTGCACCGTCACGTACAGGTCGGCGAGCCGGTGCTGCACCGCCTGGAAGGAGGCGATGGGCCGCCCGAACTGCTCGCGCTCCTTGAGGTAGCGCACCGTACGGGTGAGGGCCTCGTCCGCCGCGCCGACCGCCTCGGCCGCCAGTACGGCCGCCGCCTCGGCCCCGGTACGGGCCAGGGCCTCCCCTACCGCTCCCGCACCGTCCGGACCGGAAAGTTCCGTGCCCAGCAACTCGGCTTCCACGTCCCGCAGTTGGACGCGCGCCTGGGACCGGGTCTCGTCCAGTGCGGTGAGCCGGGTGCGCGCCAGGCCGGGTGCGTCCGCCCGTACGGCGAAGAGCAGGGTGCGGGCGCGCGCATAGCCGCCCATGTGCGCGGCCACCAGCAGCAGGTCTGCGCTGTGCCCGGACAGCACCTGCCCGGCCTCGCCGTACAGCCGCCAGCGCTCGCCCTCCCTGCGGGCCTGCACGCCGCCGGCCCTCCCGCCGCCCGCCCAGTCGCCGTCGCCGCGCCCGGTCAGCGCCAGCGCGCGGGCCAGCCGGCCGCCGGGGACGGCGAGCGCCGCGGTCGACTCCCCCGCCGCCAGCGGCGGCAGCAGCACGGCGCGCTGGGCCGGGCTGCCCAGGCGCAGGATGAGGGGTGCGGCGAGCGCGGCGGTGGCGATCAGCGGCGAGGGCAGCAGGGCGCGGCCCGTCTCCTCGCAGGCCAGGGCGAGTTCGGTGGGGCCGCAGCCGACGCCCCCGCACGCGGCGGGCAGCGCGATGCCCGGCAGGCCCAGTTGCTGCGCCAACTGCCGCCACAGCGGCTCGTCGTAGCCGTGCGGGGTGAGCACCGCCGCCTTGACCTCGTCCGGGCCGCAGCGCTTGTGCAGCAGTTCGCGCAGGGTGCGGCGGATCTCGTGCTGCTCCTCGGTGAACGCGGCGTCCATCGTCGTTCCCCTCCCGGCCGTACGGACACGGACGTACGTATGCGCCGTCACACCCCTGGGATCTGACGGACCGTCATAGTAGGGATGACCACGGTACTTTCCCAGGGCTCGCGGGAGGGTGAAGCGGACCTGCCGATTCCGGCCCCCTGTGACGGATTCTTGCGATAGAACAGAAGAGCTACACAACACAGAGGCTGGGTGATCAGCATGATGTGGCTCAAGCGCCTCACCATCGCCGCCGCGGCAGCCGCGCTCGCCGGCGGCCTCGCCCTCGCGGCTCCCGCACCGACCCCCGCCGACGCAGCACCCATATCGCTCGCGTCAGCGGCGGACACGCACAAGCCCGACTGCACCACCGACGGGTGCGTCTGCTGCTGAGGGCGGCGCGGCAGGGCGGTCATCGACACACGGTTCAGGTCTCCGCGCCGGGCGGGCGCCGCCCGCGCGGGGACTCCAGGAGCGCCTTGCCCAGTTCGGTGATGCTGTGGAGCGCGGTGTTGCGGTAGCGCATGGTGCGGATCAGCCCGGCCTCGCGCAGCACCGTGGCGTGCTCGCTCGCACTGGCCGGTGCGATCCGGGCATCGGCCGCCAGTTCCGTGGTGGTGCACCCCGGGTGCTCGGCGATGGCGTTCAGCACGGCGGCCCGGGTGCGGCCCAGCAGCGCGGCCACCGCGGCCGTGGTTCCCGGCCCGGTGAGCCGGGGCGGCGGGGTCAGCAGGGAGAGCCGGCGCAGCGGCTGCCCCTCGCCGATGGGGTAGGTCAGGGTGGGCTGCTCGGGGTCGTCGTGGACGAAGGCGCGCGGGGCGAAGACCGAGGGCACCAGCAGGAGGCCCTGGCCGCCCAGGTGCAGGTCGGCGCTGACCCCGTTGACCATACGGATCTCCAGTACCGGCGCGTTCCACCTGATCCACTGCGGGTTGGCCTGGGTGAGCACGGCCTCCACCCCGCCGGTCAGGAACCGGCGCATGTGCCGCGTCCGGTCGGCCGCCACGTCACCGGATATCTGCGTCCAGTGGGGCGCCAGCAGCAGTTCGTAAAGCTGGTCCACCCCGTCGAAGAACTGCCCGTGGACCTCCGCGTCGTCGGGGACCAGATGCGCCCACGCAGGCAGGGGCCCCTCCTCGGCGATGTCGGCCAGGTCCCCCTGGAGCACCGCGCGGGGTGTGGCACGTACCCGCTCCAGCGCTTCCTCGGGCGGCCCGGAGCAGGCGGGCTGGAGGAAGCCGGGCATATAGCCGACCGGTGGGATCAGGGAGAGCACGGACCGCGCCTGGGGCGAGAGTTGCGACCAGGCGCGGCGCCGCCAGGCATCGAAGGACACCGGCCGGCCCCGGCCCTGGAGCAACCTCGCTGCCGCCGCCAGCTCGTGCAGCGGGAAGGGCGCATCGGCCACGCGTGTCCTGGCCAGGTCCTGGGCGGTGAAGTGAATGCGGTAAACCACCGGTCTCGCCCTCGCCCACCGTGCCGTCCGCTTTTCCTCGATGGTTCCAGATCGTCGTTGTTCGGCCCAGACCGAAACAGGACGAGACACGGCTCAGGCTTTCTGATGTACCGTCAGATCCATGTCACGGCAACGGACTTCAGTCGCGCGCAGGGTCGCCGTAGCGGGCATCTCCCTAGCCGACGGCGGACGTACGGATGACGGCGGACGTACGGATGACGGCGGACGTACGGGCGACGGCGGACGTACGGACGACGCCACCCCCTACGCCCTGCACGCCCGGGCCGCCCGCCGCGCCCTGGCCGACTCGGGCCTGGACCGCTCCCTGATCGACGGCTTCGCCTCCGCCGGGCTCGGCACCCTCGCCCCCATCGAGGTCGCCGAATACCTGGGCCTGCGCCCGACCTGGGTGGACTCCACCTCGGTCGGCGGCGCCACCTGGGAGGTCATGGCCGCGCACGCCGCCGAGGCGATCGCGGCCGGGCGCGCCAACGCCGTACTCCTGGCGTACGGTTCCACCGCCCGCTCCGACATCAAGGCCGGGCGCCGCACCGCCAACCTGTCCTTCGGCGCCCGCGGCCCGCTCCAGTTCGAGGTCCCCTACGGGCACACCCTGATCGCCAAGTACGCGATGGCCGCCCGCCGCCATATGCACCAATACGGCACCACCGTCGAGCAGTTGGCGGGCATAGCCGTCCAGGCGCGCGCCAACGCCGCCGACAACCCCGAG
The DNA here is from genome assembly GCF_058245575.1 of Streptomyces sp. UF-297. Lineage (NCBI taxonomy): Bacteria > Bacillati > Actinomycetota > Actinomycetes > Kitasatosporales > Streptomycetaceae > Streptomyces > Streptomyces sp. UF-297. Next base: position 24,086 of record NZ_JBSIBZ010000059.1, read on the forward strand.
GCGATGCACCGCGCGCCGATCACCACCGACGACGTGCTGTCGGGCCCGATGATCGCCGATCCCTTCACCAAGCTGCACTGCTGCATCCGCTCCGACGGAGGCTGCGCCGTCCTCCTGGTCGCCGAGGACTACGTCCCCGATCTGGCCAAGCCCCCCGTCTGGGTGCTGGGCACCGGCACCGCCGTCTCGCACTCCGCCATGGACCAGTGGCCGGACTTCACCACCTCCCCCGCCGCCGTCTCCGGGCGCCTGGCCTTCGACCGCGCGGGAGTGCGCCCCGCCGACATCGACCTCGCCGAGATCTACGACGCCTTCACGTACATGACCCTGGTGACCCTGGAGGACCTGGGCTTCTGCGCCAAGGGCGAGGGCGGCCCGTTCACCGAGCAGGGCCGGCTGCTCAACTCCGGGGCGCTGCCCACCAATACCGACGGCGGCGGGCTGTCCGCCTGCCACCCCGGGATGCGCGGCCTCTTCCTCCTCGTCGAGGCCACCCGCCAGCTCCGCGGCGAGGCGCCTGCGCCCCGGCAGGTCCGCCGGGCCGACGGGCGGCTGCCCCAACTGGCCGTCGCCTCCGGCACGGGGGGCTGGTTCTGCTCCTCGGGGACGGTGATTCTGGGCGCCGCCTGAGTGCCCCGAAGAGGCGCGGGGAACTGCGCGACCAGCCACGACGTGCCCGCAGACGACACACCACCCCTCCAGCCCCTACGCGATCGCCCGCGCCCTACTCGATCGCCTGCAGCAGCGCACGCAGCGCACGGTCCAGCGTCTCCCGCTCCCCGGCCGTCAGGGAGGACAGCAGCCGGGTCTCGTTGGCCGCGTGGTCGGTCACCGCAGCGTCCACGACCTCGCGGCCGCGCTCGGTGAGCGCCACCTGGAAGCTGCGCCGGTCCCCCGGGTCCAGGGTGCGCTCCACCAGCCCTGCCGCCTCCAGGCGGTCCAGACGGTTGGTCATCCCGGCGCGGGAGAGCATCAGCGTCTTGGACAGCGCCGAGGGGATCAGGGTGTACGGGGGCCCGGAGCGGCGCAGGGCGGCCAGGACGTCGAACTCGCCGCGCCGCAGGCCGTGCCGGGCGAAGACCTCCTCGATGGCGGGCGCCAGCAGGAGGGTGAGCTGCCCCAGCCTGCCGAAGACCCCCATCGCCGAAACGTCCAGGTCGGGGCGCTCCGTGCGCCACTGGTCGAGGATCTCGTCCACCGTGTCGGGCTGCGCCGCCCCGCGCGTCTGCGCGCCTGCCGCCCCGCGCTTCTTCTGAGTCTCGGTCTCCTTGGTCACCTCACCATCGTAAGCGACCTCGTTCGACAGCAGATAGTTTGGCGCCTTACTATCTGACCATGAACTACCTTGGCCGCCGCGGGCGGACGGCCGGGGCGGCACACAGGAACGGGAGCGGCAGATGTCCTTGATCACCCCGGGTGACCGTGGAGCGGTGTTCGTCCGCGAGGCCGAGGCGGAGACCTTCGGCGACGCGAACAGCACGGTGCGGCTCTTCGCCGACGCCAGTACGACGGGCGGGGCGCTCAGCAGCCAGCGGGTGACGCTGCGCCAGGGGGCGAACGGCGCGACGCCGCACCACCACAACAGCTCCGCCGAGCTCTTCTTCGTCCTCGGCGGGCGGCTCCAGGCCCTCGCGGGGGACCGCGTGATCACCGCGGACGAGGGCGACTTCCTCGTCGTACCGCCGGGCATGCCGCACGCCTTCGCCGCCGAGCCGGGCTCGGACGCGGATGTGCTCGTGGTGATCACGCCGGGGGTGGAGCGGTTCGAGTACTTCCGGCTGCTGGACCGCGTGCGCAAGGGGACCGCGGATCCGCAGGAGATCCTGGACGCGCAGGAGCGGTTCGACAACCACTTTCTGGAGAGCCCCGTTTGGCAGCGGGTGCGCGCCGTCCACTGACCGTTTCGCTGGGCGGCGCGGTCATGCATCCGCGGGCCGGCAAGCAGGGCTGGTCGCGCCCACGCGGCGGAGCCGCATCTCGACACGGCCCCGCGCCCCTAAAGAAGAGCTGCTTACGCAGGCGGTACGGCGTACTCCGTGAAGCGGCCGCAGGGCTTGAAACCCAGGCGGCGGTAGACGGGTTCGCCCTCCTCGGAGGCCTGGAGGACCGCGATCCGTACGCCCTGGTCGCGGGCGGCGTGGAGGGCGGCGAGGGTCATGGCGCCGCCGTAGCCGCGGCGGCGGTGGGAGGCCAGGGTGCAGATGTTGTAGATGCCCGCGACGCCCGCGTGGAAGGTGATCTCGGCCGAGGCGACGGGCTGTCCCTGGTGGTGACCGACCAGGAAGCGGACCGGGCAGTCGGCGGCGAGCGCCGAGGGCGCGGCGTCGGCGTAGTAGCGCAGGACGGTGGCGGCGGGCGGGTCCCAGTTGGCGGCCAATACGGTGGCGCAGTCGGCCAGTTGGGACGGTGTGGTCACCGCTGCGATGTCCAGTGACACTCCGTCGGGGCGGGGCGGCAGGTCCGCCAGCTCGGCCCACATCGCCCTCTCGCTCTCGGTGGCCCGCAGTCCGGCGGCGGCCAGCCGCGCGCCGAGGTCGGCGGGCCGCGAAGCGGGGCCCACCCACCAGGAGAACGGCCGCCCGGTCGGCGCCAGTTCGCGGAGTGTGTCGGCGATACGGGCGTCCGCGGTGTCCGGGGAGAAGCGGGCGGTGGCGACGAGGTTGAAGGTGTCGTCGTCCAGACCGCTGTCGGCGACGAGCAGGTCCTCACCGTCCAGGACCCTGGCTCCCGGCAGGCTCCGATGGAGGTGGCTGGCGTGCTCGGCCAGATTGCGTTCCATCCTGGCCAGCAGCTCCCGCTCGCCGAGGGCGGGCGGCGGCTCGGCGGTGTTCCGGTCCTTCATGGTGGTCAGTGCACCACGAAGGACCGGGCCCCGGCATCCGGGATTTCCCCGACGGGGCCCGCCCGACCTGACGGGCCCCGACGGGACCAGCACGCCTCCACGGGACCGGCACGCCTCGGCAGGACCGGCACGCCTCACACCCGCGCCGGCGACTCGGCGCCCCAGGCCGGGAGGTAGCGCTCGAAGGTGACCTGCTTGACGCCGGGGTGGTTCATCAGCCGGTCCCCCTCGGGGTTCCCGCCGACGCCGGCCCCGCCCTGCTCGCCGAAGGCGTCGATGTGGGCCTGCTCGCTGGTCCATTCCGTGAAGTTCAGGACGCGGGTGCCGTCGTCGCTGAGGTGGAAGTGGGACTGGATCAGGCCGGGCAGCGGCTGCTGCGTGGACTCGTCCAGGGCCGGCGTGGCGTCCACCCACCCGCGCAGGCGCTCGGCGTCGGGCCCCTCGAACTCGACGGTGACGGCGACCACGGCTCCGGTGGGCGGGGCGCTCAGGTCGCGCGGGGTGCTGCGGTAGCGCTGGAAGCGGTTGATGCCCAGCCGCTCGATGCCGGGCACCGCGGCGTCGATCTCGTCGACCCGCACCTGGCGCTGGGTGTGCAGGAAGCGGTCGTAGGCGGCGCCGCTGGTCCAGTGGGAGCTGTGCAGCAGCGTGGTGCCGTCGGAGCCGATGAAGGTGTTGTACGAGAGCAGGTCGGCGTCGGGCCAGGGCTTGCTCTCCCAGGTCGAGGCGATGGCGTCGACGGATGCCCACTGGCGCTCGGAGGTGCCCAGCCGCCACTGGCTCAAGAGGGTGGTGCCGGCGTCGGGCTGGATGAGAGGCGTCGTGGCCATGGTGCACTCCTTGCTGCGCCGGGGCGGTGGCGCTGGGCCGCCACCCCGGACCGGTTTCGGCTTCGGATGCAATCCTGTGACCTCAACCAATATTGAGGTCAAACGGCTGCCGAATTCCGGTGTACGCACCTCGCGCACCCCAAGGCCGTACGCCTCACACCCGCACGGTCGACACCCCTCCCCCGTCATCCAGCCGCTTGATCCGCCGCTGCGCCGCGCAGGCCGCCCCCAGGTAGCGCTCGTCCGGGCGCAGCGCGTACTCCCGCAGGCAGGCCTCGGTGAGCTTGATGACGTGCTCGTCGCCGTGTTCGGCGGCCCGTGCGCCCAGTTCGGACGCCGACGGCAGGTCGGGGACCTCCGCGCGCCAGGCGTCCGTCCCCTCCTCGCGCCGGTCGGTGGTGAAGGCCATCAGGAAGGCGGTCTGCATCTGCCAGAGCGCGGCCACGCTCGGCCCGTGCAGCCGTACGGGCAGGTGCGGCAGGACGATGCGCACGGCGGCGGGGGCGGTGATGCCGTGGATCAGCGGGACCGGGTAGACCTCGGGGTGCCCGAGGTAGACGTCGGCGAACTGGGCCGTCATCTCGCTGATCAGCCGGGGCGCCTGGTCGAAGGAGAGCTGGTCCAGCGCCTCGGTGTAGCCGGGCGTGCGGTCGAGGTTCTTCAGGCGGCCGAGGACGACGCCGGGGCCCATCGGCCCGTCCAGGGGCGGGCGGGGCAGCGCGGCGACGGCGGCGGACAGTTCGTGGGAGCCGCGCAGGCTCGGGCGGCCGGGGAGTTCGGTGTAGCGGGCCGCCCAGTACGCCAATCCGCGTGCCAGTTCTGCCAGTTGGAGCGGTGTGGGCCGCTCGCTCGCGTACAGGCCGCGGACGGCGTGCGCGGTACGGATGACGCCGTGCGTGAGCCCCGCGAACAGCCCCGGCAGCAGCCGCGGCCACCAGCGCACCAGCACCTCGCGCCAGTGCGCCTCGGCCAGTTCGCGCCCGAAGAGCCGCTCCCAGTCCCCGGCCCTCTCGAACGCGCCCAGCGCCGCCCGCCAGGAGGTCTCGTCGGCCGGGTCGATGGCGAAGCGGGCGGCGGGCGGCTCGTGGTGCTCCATGGCCTTGCGGTAGCGCACCACCCACCGGGCGACCTCGTCCTCCTGCCCCAGCAGGGCGAGCGCCTCGGCGCCCATGGGCCCGTGGTTGGCCAGGTCGACACCCACCCCGCGCTCGTATCCCAGATCGTCCAGACGCTCCAGGGCGTCGTTGACCGCATCGCTGTAGGTGACCGAGGGCATGGGACCAGCACCTTTCGGGAAGACGGATAGATTCGGAAAGCCAAATAGTTTGAATTTCCGAACAGTCTAGACTCGCAGTATGCCCCACACGAGCAAGGACGCAAAGGCCGCGGTGAAGTCCGCGGGAAAGGCCTGCGCGACACCCCGCGTCCCGACCCCCGCGGAGATCGAAGTCATCGGCCTGGTACCGCTGTTGGCCCCCTACTTCCGCCCGGGTTCGGTGGCGGAGGTGATGCCCGAGCCGCTGCTCGGCGCGATGGAGTCCAACGGCCTCACCGCGCGCCACGGCGCCGTACTCCCGCAGTTGCTGGCCGCACAGCCGCTCACCGTCAGCGAGCTGGCCCGCCGCCTCCGGGTCTCCGTCCCCACCGCCAGCGAGCTGGTCGGCGGCCTGAGCCGGGCCGGGATCGTGCGCCGCGAGGAGGACCCGGCCAACCGGCGCCGCATCCTGGTCACGCTCGCCGAGGACTACCGCCCCGCCTTCGAGACCTTCATCGCCGCCCGCTCCGAGCCCCTGCTGCGCGCCCTGGACGGCCTCGCCCCGCGCGACCGCGACGGCTTCATGGCGGGACTGGCGGCCTGGGCGCGCGAGGTGCAGGGCGGCTGAGGCGGCGCCGTACGGGGCGGGTACGCGGGCGGGACGAGGGCGGGTACGCGGGCGGGACGGGCACGCGCCCAAATACCGGCGCCGACACCGGCCCGTACACGCACACCCCCGTGGCCCGCGTCACCTCCCCCCTCCCCGGGGAACGCGAATCGCCCGATACCCGTCTTCCCCCTCATCAGAGCTCATCAGGGCTCATCAAGGGCGAACGGCGGAGGCGGCAAGGTGGCGAGGATGGGCATCCGCGGCCGGATCGCGCTGGCGATCTCGGCCGTGGCGGCGGTCGCCGTCGTCGTCTTCGGGCTCCTGGTGCAGTTCGCCCCCGGCGTCGGACTCACCCAGCAGGACCGTGCCCGTACGCACCAGTCCTCGCTCCTGGACTCGGCCCGCGCCCTCTACCAGCGCAGCGGCGCGCTGACCTCGGGCGCGCACCTCGACGACGAAGCGCTGCCCGAGCCGCTGGAGCAGGTCGCCAGGACGGGCCGCAGCGCCACCTACATCACCGACGGCAGCGCCCCGCGGATCTGGGCGGCGGCCCCGGTCGACGGCAAGGTCCTGTCGATCTCGGCGGACTTCACCCGGCCCGGCCCCTGGCACGCCGCCCTGGACCGGGCCGTGCTCCCGGCCTGCGCGCTGACGGCCCTGCTGATGGCGGTGGCGGCGTTCGGCGCCGCGCAGGGCCTGACGCAGCGGCTGCGGCTGGGCGCGGTCGCGGCCCGCCGGATCATCCCCGGCGAGCCGCCGCCCGAGCCGCGCCCGGTGGCGGCCGCGGGCCAGGACGAGATCGCCGAACTGAACCGCTCGGTGCACAATCTGGCCACGCTCCTGGCCTTCCGTACGGCGGCGGACCGCGAGCTGACCGCGGGCATGGCGCACGAGCTGCGCACGCCCGTCACCGGCCTGGTCGCGGCGGCCGAACTGCTGCCGCACCCGCGCGCGGTGGAGATGGTCCAGGAACGCGCCCGGCGGATGCGGCAGCTGGTCGAGGACCTGACGGAGATCGCCCGCCTGGACACCGGTACGGAGCAGGCGCAGCCGGAGCCGGTGGACCTCGCGCCCTGGGTACGCAGCATTGTGGCGCGGGTGAGCCAGCAGCACGGCTGGGGCGCCGAAGGGGACGCGGTGACGGTGGCCGTGACCGGCCCGAGCCCGGCCGTGCACACCGACACCCACCGCCTGGAGCGCATCCTCGGCATCGTCCTGGACAACGCGGCCCGGCACGGCGCGCCCCCGATCGAGGTCACCGTGGCGGGCACCCGTATCTCCGTACGCGACCACGGCCCCGGCTTCCCCGAGGAGTGGCTGGCGCGGGGCCCGCGCCGCTTCCGTACCGGCGCCGCCGACCGCAGCGCGGGCCAGGGCCTGGGCCTGGCGATCGCGGTCGGCCATGCGCAGGTGCTCGGCGCGCGGCTGTCCTTCGCCGCCGCGCCGGACGGCGGCGCCGAGACCGTCCTCGAACTCCCCGCCCGCTGACGCCGCCCACGGAGACGGCGGCTGGACCCCCCGGCCCAGGGTGGGGTTTTCCCCACCTCAGCCTGGGTGTTCAGGCCCAGTGATCTCCCCGCGCGCCCGCAGCAGACTTCTGGGTGTCAGCCACCAGGCGACCAGCCGTCGGACGACCAGCCGTCAGGCGACCACCAGCCATCAGGCGACCAGCCATCAGGCGACCAGCCGTCAGGCACAGGACATCAGGCACCGGACATCCGGACGCGAGCGCACAGCGAAGGCGGGACGAGCAGCCATGACCCAGCAGGCACCGGCACAGCACCACGTAGAGCTCCAGGCACAGACTCCGTACGGCACGCGGGACGCGAACACGGCAGGCGCCGACAGGGCAGGCGCGCACCAGCCAGGGCCGGACAGGGCAGGCGCGGACACCGGCCGACGCACCTTCCTGGACGGCCCCTTCGCCCCCGTCACCCAGGAGGTCACCGAGTTCGACCTCGCCGTCACCGGCCGCATCCCCGCCGAGCTCGACGGCCGCTATCTGCGCAACGGCCCCAACGCGCTGGGCCTGGAGGACCCCAGGGCGCACCACTGGATGCTCGGCGAGGGCATGGTGCACGGCATCCGTCTGCGCGACGGCCGCGCCGAGTGGTACCGCAACCGCTGGGTCCGCTCGTCCTCGGTGGCCCGTCAGCTCGGCGAGCCGTACGGCGGCCCCGTACCCGACAACGACTTCGCGCCCAACACTCATGTGATCGGGTACAAGGGCCGGATCATGGCTCTCCAGGAGGCCGGTCCGCTGCCGTACGAGCTGGACGGCGACCTGAACACCATCGGCCCCTACGACTTCGGCGGCTCGCTGCACGGCTCGTTCATGTCGCACACCAAGTACGACGCGCAGGCCGACGAGCTGCACGCGGTCACCTACTTCCCCACCTGGGACCACGTCCGCCACCTCGTCGTGGACCGGACCGGCCGGGTCGTCCGCACGACGCGCATCCCGGTCTCCGACAGCCCGATGCTGCACGACTTCGCGCTCACCGAGAAGTACGTGGTCCTCTTCGACATACCGATCACCTTCGACCCGCAGGCCGCCGGCGACGGCACCCAGGTGCCCTACCGCTGGAACGAGCAGCACCCGGCGCGGGTCGGTGTGATGCCGCGCAACGGCGGCGCGGTCCGCTGGTTCGCGATGGACCCCGTCTACTACTCGCACACCCTCAACGCCTACGACGAGGGCGACCGCGTCATCGTGGACCTCACCACCTTCCCCGCGCCCTTCCTGGTCAACGGGCGCGGCGCGTACGGCCCCAGCTCCAACGGCGCGCCCTCGCTGGAGCGTTGGACCATCGACCTGGCGGCGGGCCGGGTGCACACCCGCCGTCACGACGACCGCCCGCAGGAGTTCCCGCGCCTGAACGAGTCGCTGGTCTCCCGCCCGTACCGCTACGGCTATTCGGTGTCCACCGCCGAGCTGTACGAGGCGTACGAGGCCACCGACGGCGTCCCGACAGGCCAGGTGTTCACCAACGCCCTCATCAAGCACGACCTGCTGCGCGGCAGTTCACAGGTGCGCGAGCTGCCGCGGGGCGCCACGGCGGGCGAGCCGGTGTTCGTCCCGGCGAGCGGCCACGACTACGGCCACGGGGCCGACGCGGCGGCGGCCGAGGACGACGGGTACGTCCTGGCGTACGTGCACAACCCCGACCGGGGCGCGGCGGACCTGCTGATCCTCTCCGCCCAGGACTTCACCGGCGAGCCGGTGGGCACCGTCCACCTGCCCGGCCGCGTCCCCTTCGGACTGCACGGCAGCTGGGTGGCCGACGAGGCACGGTAGGCGGCGCCTCTTCAGGCCAATTGCTCCGACAGCGTCACCGTCGAGCGACAACCCTCGACACGAACTCGGCCCAGGCCTCGGGATGTACGCGGAGGCTTGGGCCGGGTGGGTTCTTGGAGTCGCGTATGTGTATCGCGGTGGGGGTCATGGCGACTTCGACGCAGTTGGTGTCCGGAGATTGTTCGCCGCTGTAGCTGCTCTTGGCCCACGCGAGTTCTATGGTCATAGCTCACCTGCCAGTCTTTCGATCAATTCCACAGACTCGTACGGGGAGAGAGCCTGTGCCCGAATTGCGCCGTATCGCTGAACGTACTGGTTGGCTTCGTCCGGCCTTGTGAGCAACTTACCCCTGCCTTGTGTGTCCAAGTACACGCTGGTCCGCCCGTCAGGGGAGAACAGCAGGTGCAATGAACCGCCAACTCCTGCGTGCGACTTCACGTACGTTGGCATCACCTGCAACGTGACGTTGTTGAAACCGCGAACACACTCCAAGACGTGGAGCAGCGCACCCTTGAGCACCGCCTCGCCGCCCAGCGGCCGCCTAAGGGTCGCTTCCTCCATAACGAAGCTCACGGTCGGCGCCGGAGTGCGAGAGAGAACGGGATGCCTCTCCAGCCGCATCTTCAACAGTCGCTCGACCTCGTCCTCGCTGTAGGCAGGCACGGCGCTGCGGAACAACTCTCGCATGTAATCGGCAGACTGCAGCAGCCCGGGAAACACATCGCCGACATACCCGCCGAGACTCAGCGCTTCGGCTTCCAGCCGCCTCCACTCCAGGAAGTGCGCGCGCGACGGCTCAGCCTCCATCAAGTCGACGCAGGACGCCAAGGCCCCTTCGGCGTCCGTCAATTGATCGGCATCGATGAGGAAGCCCGCGCTCGGGATGCGCTCAGCCCTCTCGTACGCCCCCTCCAGGGACTCCGACACATGCACCTGCTTGGCCAGCTGCTGCTGCGTCAGGCCCGCCCGCTGACGGAAGAGCCTGATCAGTAGCCCGACGTGCTGCCGCACCGCCGACGGCTCCTCGGCCTCGTCCATGACGACCACCACCCTCCCCACAGAACGACTGTGGTCCGCGTACTACTGGTCACGCTAAGCAATCAGCGGCAGCGTTGCGGGCATGACGACGGAAATTCCCCCCACCGAGCCCCGCCTCCTCCCCTGGTCCAGCGTGGACGGCAAGCCCTGTTACGTGATCGGCGAGCGCGGGCGGTACGTGACGAACCTCGCCGACCACACCGAGCGCCTCCAACTGTGGCTGGGAACGCAGGTGTTGGAGAGTTCGCGGACCACCCTCCGAGGGAGCGACGTACCGGATGCGACCGAACTCCTCTTCCTGGCGCACCGGTTGGCCGAATCGCTTGACGACGTACTTCGAGTTGCCGACAGTCGCGGGCGGCGACTCGCCGCTCAGTGAATAACTCTTTCACCAGAGGTATTCAGCTCGGTGTACGGCCGAAAGCGGGTGTTTCCCAAACGTTCCACTGCGCCTACGGTGTGGCACGTTCGACAAGTCGCCCGTCTCCGTCTCTTGGAGGACTGATGGAACCGGTAATTACTCCCGGCCTGTACGTCATCAAGAACGTCGAGTACGAAGACCGCGTCTTCGACGTGAGTGGCTCCGACAAGCGGCCCAACACGCCCGTCATCGGCTACCACTACCACAAGGGCGAGAACCAGCAGTGGCAGCTGGAGCCGGTGAACAACTACAACGAGTTCATCATCAAGAGCAAGCTCGGTGATCTGTACCTGAACATGGGGCTCACAAAGCAGTACCCGCCCTCGATCGCCGTCCAGCCGCACTATGTCGTGTGGTCGATCGAGCCCGCCGGCAACGGCGTGTACCGGATTCACTTCCCGTATCAGGACGGGGTCATCGACCTGTCCAGCGGGCAGGAAAGGACGCAGCTCACCCTCCCCACGTGGCATGGCGAGCGCCACCAGCAGTGGATCTTCGAGCAGGTCTGACAGATATCGTTCGACCGGCCGCTCACAGCGGCCGGTCGACACGCATTTCCGGCGGCCGGAGAATTGTCCGGCGCAATGGCCGTCTCCGGTAGCGCACCGACCGGGCCTGGGGTCTCCTGGAGAAATGGACGACCACCCCGTGGTGCTCTTCACCAATCAGCTCGCCGCGCGCAGCGACCTCGACCACGCCGCGGCGGGCGAATTCGTATCCGAGGTCTTCCGCGCCGGGGTCGCCCAGGGCGAGCGCCAGATGGCCATGACGCTCGCGGGCAAAGACCTGCGCATCCACCAGCTGGAGCAGCAGCTGGCCCGCCTCTCGGGTGGCGGGGGCGGCTCCTGACCCCCGAAAACTGGGGATTGCCCTTTCGCTGATCCTGGATGACTCTCTTGGAGAATCAGCGATCCAAGGGGGACCCATGCGCAAGCTCGTGTACTACATCGCCTCGTCCGTCGACGGTTTCATCGCCGGGCCGCAGGGCGAGATCCAGGACTACCACCTCGACGCGTCGATGGCCGGGTATCTGACCGCCCACTACCCGGAGACCCTTCCGACGCACCTCCACAAGCACCTGGGCGTCGAGGGCGTGGCCCCCCGCCGTTTCGACACCATCGTCATGGGCCGGGCCACTTACGACCCGGCGCTCAAGGAGAACATCACCAGCCCGTACTCCCATCTGCGGCAGTACGTCGTCTCGCGCAGCCTCACCGAGAGCCCCGACCCGGCGGTGACCATCGTCCACGACGACCCGCTGGCCACGGTCCGCGAGCTGAAGGCCGAGGAGGGGGACAAGGACATCTACCTGGCGGGCGGCGGGCAGTTGGCCGGTGCGGTGATGTCCGAGATCGACGAGTTCATCGTCAAGCTCTACCCGGTGGCGCTGGGCTCCGGCATCCCGCTGCTGGGCGGCGCGTACGCGCCCACGCAGCTCAGGCTGACCGAGTCGCACGCCCTGGAGGGCGGCCTCGTCCTGACGTACGTCAAGAAGTAGCGGCAGCGTCCCGACCGGGCGCCCGGAACCCTTCCGGGCGCCCTTTCGCGCGTCCGGCGGCTCCTTATCCGTCCAGCAGCGCGCGCAGGATCCGCTCGGCGTGGGTCCACAGGAGATTGCCGCCCGCTTCGGCCACCAAGTGACGGCGGGCGGTGGGAATACGGGCGGCGAGCCGCTCCCCGTGGTCCGGGGAGTGCGTCGGATTGGTGTCCTGCGCGCCGTACCAGAGGTCGACCGGGGCGGTGATCCGGCCGAGATCGAAGGGCCAGCGGGACATGGCCAGCAGGGTGTCGCGGGCGTAGCCGTCGGGGCCCTGGGCGAAGGCCTCGGCCATCGCCTGCCGGAACGCCTCGGTGAACAGGGGCTGTTGGAGCACGGCGAGGTCGATCTCGCCACTGCCGTGGGCGATCATCTCGTACAGCGCCTCGGGGCTGCCGAAGCCCGCGAAGGAGCGCTCGGCGGCGGCCGGGTCGGCCGCCGCCCGACCGGTGAGGAAGCGGACCTCCTCGGGGAGCAGCGCGTCGAAGGCGGGCAGCGCGATCTCGTCCGTGCCCGAGACGACCGCGAGGCGGGCGACGATGCCGTCGGCGGCCAGGGCCAGCGCGAACGGGCCACCCTGGGAGAAGCCGACGGCCCGCAGCGCGCCGCCGTCCAGCTCGCGCAGCGCGGCGAAGTGACGGATGTCCTGCGCCCAGTCGGTGAGGGTGCGGCCCGGCGCCGGGTCGGAGGCGCCCAGGCCGGGGCGGTCCACGGAGATCAGCCGTACGCCCAGGGCCTCCAGCGCGTCCAGGCCGAAGCCGAGGCGGCGGCTGGTGGCCGCGCCGGGGCACAGCAGTACGGGGGCGCCGGATGCCGGGCCCCACTCCGACCAGGCCAGCCGGCGCCCGCCGGGGAGGCGGGTGGTCCCCAGGCGGGCGGGTGCCTCGACATTCACAACGGCGGTCTGCGCGGCGCGCGGCATTGATGACATGCGCTCAAGGATGGGCGGCCGACGCCCTGCGCGCACCACGTTTTCCCAGGCCGTGCGCGGTTCATCGACCATCCATACGCTTGTCATAGACAGATGTTCAAGACGCTCGTATAGTCGTGGCCTCGGCAGCACACCGGCGATGAACGGGAGACCGCTATGTCCAGCGCGCACCGCACCCCTGGCGCCACCGCCCGCACCAGCGTCCTGATCTCCGGCGCGAGCATCGCCGGGCCCGCCCTCGCCTACTGGCTCAGCCGGTACGGCTTCGCCGTCACCGTCGTCGAGCGCGCCCCCGCGCTGCGTACCGGCGGCTACAAGGTGGACATCCGCGGCGTCGCCATCGAGGCGGCCGAGCGGATGGGCATCCTGGCGGACATCCGCCGGGCCAGTACGGACATGCGGACCGGCGCGTATGTGAACGGCGACGGCAAGCGGGTGGCCACGGTCCCCGCCGACATCTTCGGCGCCCGCACCGACGGCGACGACGAGATCATGCGCGGCGAGCTGGCCCGCATCGTGTACGAGCGCACCCGCGCGGACGTGGAGTACGTCTTCGGCGACTCGATCGCCTCGCTCACCGACGACGGCGCGGGCGTGGACGTCACCTTCGAGCGGGGTGCGCCGCGCCGCTTCGACCTGGTGGTGGGGGCCGACGGGCTGCACTCCACCGTGCGCCGCCTGGCCTTCGGCGACGCAGCACGTTTCGTACGCCATCTCGGCGCCTACATATCGGTGTTCACCATGCCCAACGAGCTGAACCTGGACCGCGAGGAGGTGTACTACGCCGAGCCGGACAAGCTGGTCTGCGTCTACAGCTCGGCGGGCGAGCGGACGGCCAAGGGCATGCTCTGCTTCCGCGCGCCGCGGCTGGCCTACGACCACCGCGACACCCAGCGCCAGCGCGAGCTGCTGGCCGGGGCGTTCGCGGGCTCCGGCTGGCTGACCCCACGGCTGCTCGAAGCCTCCCGCCAGGCCCCCGACTTCTACTTCGACGCGATGCAGACCGTCGAGATGGACCGCTGGTCCACGGGCCGCACGGTACTGCTGGGCGACGCCGCGCACTGCGCCTCGCCCGCCTCCGGCCAGGGGACGGGGATGGCGCTGGTCGGCGCGTACGTCCTGGCCGGTGAGCTGGCGGCCTCGGACGGCGCCCCCCGGACGGCCCTCGCGCACTACGAGGCGGCGATGCGCGGCTATGTCACCGTGAACCAGGCGATGGCGCGGAAGATGATCGGCGAGATCACCATGAGCAGCCGGGGCAAGATCCGCTTCCGGCACGCGATGCTGCGGATGCTGCCGCACCTGCCCTGGAAGAACCTCGTCGCACGGAAGATCGCGGAGGATGTGCAACGGGGCGCCAACGCCATGACGCTGCCGTCGTATGCGCAGGTCCGGGCTTCCGCCCCTGTTGCCCAGGGGTAGCGCCCCCTAAGGGGCGCGGGGAACTGCGCGACCAGCCCGATTCGGCCCGCAGCCAACCGACCGCACCCAGCGGAGCGCCTACGCTGCCGGACATGGCTGCCACCCCACCCGAAGACAACACCGCCCGCTTCCGGGACCTGCTGCGCACGCTGCGCGTATGGGAGGGCGAGCTGCCCTCCGTCGACCCGGACCCGGCGCACGCCCCGGCCGATCCGCTGCCGCTCTTCCGCCGCTGGCTGCGGGAGGCCGCCGAGGCGGGCGTACCCGAGCCGCACACCATGACGCTGGCGACGGCGGACGAGGCGGGCGATCCCTCCCTGCGGACCCTGATGCTGCACGACGCCGACGAGCGCGGCTGGCACTTCGCCTCGCACCGCGGCAGCCGCAAGGGGCGCGAACTGGCCGCCCGCCCCCGGGCAGCGCTCGGCTTCTACTGGGCGGCGGTCGGCCGGCAGGTACGGGTGCGCGGGACGGTGACCGCGGCCGGTCCCGAGGAGAGCGCCGCCGATCTGCACCGGCGCTCACCGGGGGCGCTGGCCGCGGCCCTGGTCGGCCACCAGAGCGAAGTCCTTGACTCCTACGGCGAGTTGGAGCGCGCCTCCGAGGTGGCGTGGGAGCGGGCCCGGCGCGAACCGGACGCCCCCGTACCGAGCTGGACGCTGTACGTGCTGCGCCCCGAAGAGGTCGAGTTCTTCCAGGGCGATGCCCGGCGGCGGCATGTGCGTCTGAACTACCGTCGTACCGAAGATGGTTGGCAGCGCGGGCTGCTGTGGCCGTGAGGTGGTCGGCCGCGGCGGGGCCCGGCCGAGGGGGATGAGGACGGCATGGATGTACGCCGACGCGCCCGGGAGGCGAATGCCGCGCGCTACGCCGGAGGGGACGAGGTCGACGCGTACCTGAAGGACCGCTATCACTCCCTGCGGCTGGAGCTGGCGGTGCGGATGCTGGACCGCCACTGGCACCGGCTCAACGGGCGGCGCAAGGACCCGCGGATGGTGGAGATCGGCGCGGCGGGCGGCGCCACCTGCGAGCTGATGCGCGCGCGAGGGCTGGGGCCGGTGGCCGCCGACGCCGATCACGAGGCGCTGCGGGCCGCCCGCGCCCGGGGGCTGGACGCGGTGCAGCTGGACGCGACCGAAGGGCTGCCGTTCGGCGACGGGAACGTGGACGGGCTGCTGGCGGGCGAGCTGATCGAGCACCTCTACGACCCGCACGACTTTCTGGTGGAGTGCGCCCGGGCACTGCGGCCCGACGGCGTCGTGGTGCTGACCACCCCCAACCTCGCCGCCGTACAGGACCGGGTGATGTTCCTGCTCGGCCGCTCGCCGCGGCACGTCGACGCGCACCACGCCTACCGCAGGCTGCACATCCGGCAGTTCACCCACAGCTCACTGCGACAGGCGCTGGTGCGGGCGGGGCTGCGGCCACTGGAGGTGCAGGCGAACTTCGTGGTCTGGCGGCGCGGCACGACACGCCACCAGTCACGCGCGCTGGCGCGTATCTGGCCGGGGGGTGGCGCGGCGCTGATCGCCGCGGCCACCCCGATGGGCGGCGGCAAAGGGCGTACTACTCCAGGTAGTTGATCTCGCCGGGTGCGAACGCCGGGGTGAAGACCGTGTAGAAGGCGACCTCGCTGTCACCCGCGTTGACGATGCTGACCGGGGTCTTGGTCGGCACCTGGACGTAGACGGGGCCGTCGGCGTCGGTGTCGTAGGTGCGCTGCGGCCAGTCCTGCCCGGTCAGCCGGAACCGGCCGCGGTAGACGAAGATGATCTCGTCGCCGTTGTCCGGGCGCTGGTGGAGGTGGAGCGTCTGCGCCTCGTGCGGCGCCACGAAGGCCACGGTGGCCGAGGCGCGCGGGGTCGCGGCGAGCAGCACCCCGCTGATGTTCTCCTCCGCGAAATCCATCCTGGGCTGTTCGTCCACGACGACGACGGCGGGCTTCGCCGGTCCGGCGGACGGTGCGGGTGAGGTATTCATCGATCCCCCTTGTGTCGAAATCAGCAGCACGGCACACCCGGCCATGCGCGACAGGTCATACAGCCTCATCGAGTACCGCCACCAGGTCGTCCAGTTCCGGCCACCCGGCGGACCAGGGGTCCGCCTTCCGTACGGCGATGATCCGGCGCAGCGCCGGGGACACCTGCGACAGCGCCTGGCGGCAGTCCTGCCGGGAGCCCGCGCGATGGCGCCACAGATCCACGATCGTGTACAGATTGAGCCGCCAACTGCCCCGGTCCGTCTCGGTGTCGAGCTGATAGGTCAGCCGGCGAATGGTGCGTCTGCACTGCGGCAGGCCCTGGTCCGCGTCCGGCCGCAGCGGATCGAAGGGCTGATCCCCGAAGAACGTCAGATGAAATCCCACATTCACGTCGTTCTCCGGTGTGCGGCCACCGGCGATGCGCTCGCGGCGCAGCATGTCTATATACGCCGAGACATACTCATGGTTTCCACCGATCGCCAGGCCGATCGCGATACCGCGCCTGGTCCACGCATCCGACTCCTCGTCCATGATCAGGACGAGCTGCTCCGCCGCTCTCGGCGAGGCCATGGAGCCGAGATAGTAACAGAGTTGGGCCCGCGCGATACGCGCCCTGCCCTCCTGCGTCGTATGCACGGACGCGCCACGGGAACGGTTCATACGGTAGGCGGCAAGGCAGTTGTCGGCGATCACGGACGACAGCCGGCCCGATCCCCCGGCCCGGTCGATGTACTCCTTGAGGAACTCCGACACCTCGGCGCTCAAGTGGCGCCGGAACAATTCCGCGACCCGTACGGGACCGCTGACCATCGCATGGAATATCCCGCGCGCCACCAGGTACTCCTGGAACGACTTGTGCTCGAAGCGCAGTGTGCCGGGGTCGATCGAGGCGAAGAGACCCGTGTCCGTCTGGAGCAGGCTGTGCGTCCGCAGGTCCTCCACGACGTCCGCGGTGGAGACGCCGGGCGGGCGCTGGGCGCTTCCCGCGATCAGCAGTTCCAGCTCGCCCTGGGTGAAGGGGGGCGCCTGGATGTCGCCCAGATTTCCCTCGTCGTAGAAATGCCAGGCGATCTGTTCCAGATATTCCGCCTTCCGGGTGTGGGTGAGGACGCTGCCGCCCTTGCCCGCCTCGCTCACCAACAGCCGCTCCACATAGGTGTGGTAGAGACCGAGCAGGGTGGTGGCCTGGCCGAGCCGGTCACGACTGGGGCCCAGCAGGTCCAGTGCCATGTTCAGACGCAGCGGCACACTGCACATGGCGGCCAGGCTCGTCGACTGGTCCAGGTGCCTGCGGAATCGGTCCAGCATTTCCGCGCCACGCGCCGCCCCGTACAGCCTCGCGTAGTACTTCTCGCAGTACTCCAGCACGTCCTCGGAGCGCCAGGGCAGCAGATGGATGGAGGTCAGCCAGCTCACGTCCGGGAGCATCGCCAGATTCTGCTCGTAGTACAGCGTCCGGCAGCAGATCACGCCCGCCTGCCGGAAGAGGAACCGGCGCATCATCGAGTCGACGACGAACGGCGGCTTGCCCGCGAGGAATTCGTCCAGCGAGTCCAGGATGATGAACGGGCGCAGCGCCTCGGACCCGTCGCCGTCCGCCGTCAACACCCCCGGAGAACTCGCCACTTCGTCCAGTCGCGCCTGGGTCCACTCCTGCGATCCGAATTCGCTGTCCGCTCCCTGGTCGCGGTATTCGCGCAGATCGATGAGGATCGGGACGGTGGTGCTGCGGCGCTGGATGAACAGGGCCGCCAACTCCTGGAACAGCGCGGTGGAAAAGGTGCTCTTTCCCGTTCCGGGAGGCGCGATGGCCAGCATGCGGGCGCGGCCGCGCACCGGACCGGGCGGCTCTGCGCCCGGCTGTCCGTCCGCGTGCCCTCCCGCGTGCCCTCCCGCGTGTTCGCCCGCCTGTCCGCCCACGCGTTCGCACTGCGTGATGATGTGGGCGACCGGGTCGAAGATCTCCGCCTCGGCGGCAATGCTGTACGACGCGCGGAAGGGCACCAGGATTCCCTCGTCGCCGAAGAGGTCACCGACCCGGATCTGCTGCGAGCCGCTCACTCCTCGGGCGGACTGCTCGTTGCGGAAATTCCTGAGCCGGGCGATCAGGCGGGGCGGCTGGGGCGATTCCCCGTCCGGGGGCGGGGCGGGCGAGCCGGTGGCGTACGGGTCGGCGTACGGGCTCTGCGCGGCGGGCGCCCCGTTGGCGTACGGGCCCTGCGTACCGTGCACATTCGCATTCAGGGTGCGCAGGGAGAGGCGGCCCTCGGTGAGCGCGTGGGGAAAGGCGGCCAGCAGGGTCGCGCCCGGAATGCCGCGGCCGCCACCCGCCAGCCGGCGGTCCCGGGTGGTGGTCATGAGCCCGCACACCGCCTGTGTGCGCAGACTGAGCAGCGGCGCGCCACTCATTCCGGGGCGCACCTGGCCGCCCTTGAACTTCAGCAGCGGGCGCCGGGACTGGGTCAGCCCCTCGTATTCCACGGTGACCGAATCCCCGTCGGCGTATTCGTCGGTGTAGCCGAAGCTGTAGATCTGCTCGCCGAGTTCCATCGCCGGATCGATCGGAAGATGGCGGTCGCTGACGGGGGCGGCGAAGCGGATCACCGCCAGATCGTCCTCCGTGGACCAGCTGACACGCTGGTAGTCGAGCGGGAAGGACCGGCCGAGCCACACCAGATATTCCGCCGAGGGCTTTCCGGACGCGGCGAACAGCACATGGGCGCAGGTGACGACGAGATCGTCGCGCGCGAAGAATCCGGTGCCCTGTGTCGCGGCGCCGTGGACGCGTACCGTGCACGACCGGAAATAGGCGATCGCCTCGCGCTGGCTCGCCACGACGGTATGCCGTGCTCAGTCGGAGAGTTCGACGGTCACCTTGAGACTGGCCACGGCGCTGGCTTTCATCAGCACCGCCACCAGACTTCCCGAGTCGACCCCGAATCCCACCCCGAATTCCAAGGTGACCTTGCGGCCGGGGAGATCGGCCAGGGTGTCCATCACCGTCGTGGCCAGTTCCTTGATGTCCGCGATGACTTCTGCGACCGGCGGCGGGCGCCAGGCCACCTGCTCCTCACCGCCGAGATCCGTCACCGCGATCTGGATCTCCCGGCCGCTGGGCAGGGTGGCCGGAATGACCGTGGGCAGGACGTCGTCCATGGCGTGACCTCCGTGGGTGGCCGGGGCGCGTCGGGTGGGCGGGGTGGTGACGGGTGAAGGGAGGGGCGGGGTGCGTCGGGCGGTCGGGGTTACGCCGGGGGTTGTGCCGGGTGGCAGGGGCGTGAGGCCTGGGGCGTGGGGCTGTCGTCGGGCGTCCGGGGTCAGCGCAGGCCGTGGCCGCCGTCGACGACGAGTTGCTGGCCGGTGATGAAGGCCGCCGCCGGACTCACCAGGAAGGCGACCGCCCCGGCGATCTCCTCGGCCGTGCCGAGGCGCCCCAGCGGGGTCTGCTCGATCACGGCGGCGACCAGTTCCTCGCCCGCGGCCCGGGTCATATCGGTGTCGATGTTCCCCGGCTCCACGACGTTGACCCGCACCCGCGGCGCCAGCTCCTTGGCGAAGGCCCGGGTCAGCGCCACCACTCCGGCCTTGGCCGCCGAGTACGCAGCGATCGGGGCCGCCGTGATGTGCCCGTACGTGGAGCCGATGTTGACGATGCAGCCGCCCTGCTCCTCCAGCAGCGGGGAGAACTCCCGTACCGTCTCGAAGACGCTGGTCAGATTGGTGTCCAGGGCGCTGCGCCACTCCTGCTCGGTGGCCTTGCGCCAGTCGCCGGCGAAGGTGGCCCCGGCGTTGTTGACCAGTACGTCCAAGCGCCCGAACTCCTCCCGTACCGCCGCGCCCAGCTGACGCACCTCGGCCGGGTCGGCGACATCCGCGCGCACCGCGACCGAGGCGGCGCGCCGGGACAGCTCGTCGGCGAGTTCCTTGGCCCGGTCGGCGGACTCCCGGTAGTTGATCACCAGGTGAAATCCCTCGCGGGAGAGGCGCTCCGCGACCGCCCGGCCGATGCCCCGGCTCGAACCGGTCACCAGAGCCACCTTTTCTGCGCCCATGGTCTCCCTTTCCCGAAGAATTCCCGAGTCAGCGTACTGGCGTGGCCAGTTGGCCTCAAATTACGGACGGTTTACAGATGGCGGACACGCATATTGAGGTATCGGCGGATACGTAGAAAAGCGCAGGGTTTCTGATGCCGCACTCTGGCGGCCCTTCGCATTCGAAGGCTAGAATATCGAACATTCACCCCATAGAATCCGGTGGATTGCAATTCGGGACGTACCGAATTGAGGTAGGAGTTCAGTCGGCCTCCGTCCGTATGCCAGAGGTGCCGTGCATGCCCAGCCCTTCCGCGTACGAGGAATTCATCAGCGATGCCGGACGGATCTTGCAGATGTGCTGGCGGGAGCGGGCACCCACGATCCTCAAGGCGGCGGAATCGTGTCCGGCCCGCTGGCACCCCAACGGCTTCGCCGTATTCCATCTCGGCCCGGTCATAGAGGAGTTGTCCTGGGTCCGGCTGCACGCCTGGCCGAGGCGGCGGCGGGTGATCCGCAACTGGGGACCCCGCATCCACTGCCACGGCTGGCACCTGGCCAGCCACGTCATCCAGGGCACGTACCGCGACGAGATCTACCAAGTACGCGCGGCCGAAGAGGAGTTGGACGAGGGCGCGGCCGACGGCTGGCGCGAGGTCTTCTACCACTACGCCGACAACGCCCCCGACGAGACCGACCTGCTGCACTCGATGCACCGCACCGCGCAGATCCGGCTGGAGAGGTCACGGACCGTCGCGCCGGGCACCCAGCACGACATACCGTCCGGCGTCCTCCACGACACCGTCGTCCCCGACCGCGAGATGGTCGCGACGCTGGTCACCCGCTCGCCCAGGATGGGGCGTTCGCTGGTGGTGGGGCCGGTGGAGTACCGGGAGGTGGTGCGCTACCGGCGGCCGGAGGTGTCGGACGACGTACGGGAGGAGATCCTGCGGCAGGTGCGGGTGTGAACTGCCTTGGTGGGGCAGAGGTGATGGCGGGGCAGGGGATGACGGCTGGCGGTTGAGGGGATAGGGGTGAGGGGTGAGGGATCAGAGGATGGCGGGTCAGTGGCTGGCGGTTGGCGGTTGACGGGTCAGCGGACTGCGGTGGCGGGCGGGGGTGCGTACGACAGGAGGTCGCCGGTGGGGCGTACCCAGCCGTGGTCGGCGAAGATCCGGGTGGCCGCCGCGCGTACGGCGGGCTCGGCGCGAGCCAGGCGTGTCCAGGACTCCGGGTCGGGGCCCAGGAGTTCGCGCAACGCGGGCGAGGCGGCGAGCAGGCCGCTCAGGAGGGCGCGCTGATCGCCGCCGCCCGGGAGGGGTGTGCCGCCGGGCCGGTCGGTCAGTACGCCGCGCGCGCTGACGTAGAGGTACGCGCCGGGCAGCGGCTCGCCGGAGGGCAGCCGCATCGGGAAGTCCGTGCCGGGCAGCAGCACCCTGCGGTAGTTGGGGAACTCCGTGTCGTCAACTGCCTTGAGCTGTACGGAATCCAGCCAGGACAGCACCAGCAGGGTGCGCGCCGCCGGGTCCGCGTACGGGGCGCCGGCGACGTATCCGCACCGGCCGATGTGCCCGGAACAGCCCACCGCGATACCGCCGACCTCCACGGGGACCATGGGGACCAGGGCGGGCAGGCCGCGCCCGGTGAGCTTGTGGTGGACCTGCGCGGGCGAGGCGTTGGAGCCGACGGCGAGGACCGGGTGGCGGCGGGCGGTGGCGGGGTGGCCGAGGGAGGCCAGGAGCTGATCCAGAGAGGGCGGTCGCCCGCCGGACCCGGTGTCGCGTACGAGCCAGTCGCCCAGGGGGCGTTCGGCGACCCGCAGCCGCAGGAGGGAGCCCTCGGCGAGCAGCGCGGGCTCGGTGACCGGGCGGCCGGGGTAGGTCAGCGGCTGCAGCGCGGGCACTTCCGCGAAACCGAGGGCGGACAGGGTTCTGTCGGGTGGACTGAGGAGCTTCTCGTCGCCGGCGTGCGCGTTGGTGGCGTATGCGCCGCTGTCGCGCGCGCCGCTGTCGTATGCGTTGCTGTCGTAGCTGTTGTATGCGTTGCTGTTGTATGCGTTGCTGTCGTACGCATCGCTGGTGACCGGCACCGGGTGAGGCTATCCGAGGTCCGGGCGGAAGATGGGGACCGAAATACCCTCCTGGGCGCGGAAGGCGGCCCGCAGCGGCGCGCCGATGCGCAGGTGCCCGGCGTCGCAGCCGACGATCTCGGTCATCATGCGCGGCCCCTCGGCGAGGTCGACGACCGCGGCGGTGTAGGGGACCCGGGACCCGAAGGGCGGCAGGTCGTTGCGGTGCACCACGGACCATGTGTAGAGCGTGGCCCGGCCGCTCGCCTCCTCCCAGACCACGTCCTCGCTCCAGCAGTGCGGGCAGAACTCGCGGGGGTAGTGGTGCGCGGCGCCGCAGCCGGCGGCCCGGCAGCGGCGGATGAGCAGCCGTCCCGCGGCTGCCGCCTCCCAGTAGGGGCGGGTGAAGGCGTCGATCTCGGGGAGGTCGTGGCGCGCTGCGGCCGGTGGCCCGGACTTCGTGGGGTTCGTCGGCTTCCTCTGCATGGCCGGTGCCCTCCCGGGGCTCGTATCTGACGGTACGTCAGTCCAGCGGACGGCGGCCGGATAGCGCAAGAGGACGGTCACGATCGGCCATCATGGCGCCCCGCACCGGCGACACGCGGCGGCGGCGGCACTACCCTCACCGGCATGCCGGACTCCGCCGATCACCTCAACTCCCTTGCTCCGCCCCAGGTGTACGTCATCGGAGCCGGTCCGGGAGGGCTGGCCACCGCTGCCGCGCTGCGCGAGCGCGGGGTGCGGGCGGTGGTGCTGGAGAAGTCGGACGCGGTGGGCGCCTCCTGGCGCGGGCACTACGACCGGCTGCGGCTGCACACCACCCGCAGGCTCTCGGCGCTGCCGGGCCTGGCCATCCCCCGGGCGTACGGGCGGTGGGTGGGGCGGGACGACGTGGTGCGCTATCTGGAGCGCTATGCGCGGCACCACCGCATCGAGGTCGCCACCGGCGTGGAGGTGCGGCGCGTCGACCACGCCGAGCGGTCGGGGTGGCTGCTGCACGCCAACGGCGGGCGGGTGCTCACGGCGCCCGTGGTCGTGGTCGCCACCGGTTACAACCACACCCCGCACCTCCCCGACTGGCCGGGCCGCGAGAGCTACGCGGGGCACCTGCTGCACGCCGCCGACTACCGCAACGCGCGCCCCTACACGGGCCGCGACGTCCTGGTGGTGGGCACCGGCAACACGGGCGCGGAGATCGCGGTCGATCTGGTGGAGGGCGGGGCGGAGCGGGTGCGGCTGGCGGTGCGTACGGCGCCGCACATCGTGCGCCGCTCGACGGCGGGATGGCCGGCCCAGGCCACCGGGATTCTCGTACGGCGGCTGCCGCCGCGCGCCGTGGACCGGGCGGCGGCGACCATGCGCCGCCTGACCGTCCCCGATCTGACGCCCTACGGGCTGCCCTCCCCCGACAGCGGCCTGTACTCCCGCGTCCTTGAGGGCGCGATCCCCGTCCAGGACGTCGGCCTCATCGACGCCGTACGCTCCGGCACGGTCGAACCCGTCGCCGCGGTACGGTCCTTCGACGGGAGCACGGTGCACCTCACGGACGGCACCGCCATCACCCCGGATGCCGTCATCGCCGCCACCGGCTACCGACGGGGCCTGGAACGCGTGGTCGGCCACCTCGGCGTACTCGACGCCCGCGGCCGCCCCCGCGCCCACGGCCCCCGCACCCTCCCCACCGCCCCCGACCTCTACTTCACCGGCTTCACCAACCCCATCAGCGGCATGTTCCGCGAACTCGCCCTGGATGCCCGCCGCACCGCCCGCGCCATCGCCCGTGAACGCAGTCCGAGCTGTGGGCATGCGTGCCGCTGAGCGCTCCGCTGGAAGTGCGGTCATGAACCCGCGGGCCGGCGGGGGCCGGTCGCGCAGTTCCCCGCGCCCCTTAGAACCCATCTTTGAACTGCGAGCTTTGGGCATTGGTTACTGAGAGGCTCGGTCCGCAGGACACTCAAGGCAGAGCTTGGGCTCAGGCCGAAGACCGTGTCCGGACCGGAGCGCGATGGTCGTCAGCGTTGCCCGGCGTCGAGGGCAGTGAGGCCGCCACGGACGGCACCAGCCGTCTTGTCGAGTTGGTCTCGTTCCTGGACGCGCCAGTCAGCATCAATGCGAAAGGGGTCACCTGTGAAGCGGGGAAAGACATGCAGGTGCAGATGGAAAACTTCCTGGAAGGCTGCTTCCCCGTCCGCAAGGAACAAGTTGACGCCCTCACATCGCAAGCCTGATCGGCGCAGTGCGCGTCCGAGCTGATGCGCAACTTTCCAGACCTGGACACCGACGTCCTCCTGGAGATCTTCCAGTCCCACCGCGTGTGCCTTGGGGATGACTAGCAAGTGGCCTGGAGTGACGGGCTGGAGATCCATGAAAGCGATCACCGATTCGTCTTCGTGGACGATGCTGGCGTCCGCCTGACCTCTCGCTATTGCACAAAAGATGCATCCGTCGTCCGTCACCGTCTGTCCCCTCAAGACCCGAGTACCTCGTGCCGCTCACAACATCAGAAGCGGCACACGGGCGCGAGCGACTTTCACCCCACAACATCTGGCAACTCTCCCCGTTACCACCCCTCACTGCACCCACGCGACCCATCAACTTGGGCTGCTGGAAGGCGTCCTGCCGCGGCCGCTGAACAACGTCATAGCCACCTTGATGCTCAGGCGCGGTGATCAGACGGCCTGAAGGGCTGCTGTCGGCCGGGGAGCCGCAGACGTTGGGTAGGCGGGCTGCTTGGTGAGACGACGCGACATGAGCGTGATGGCGGCGAGGGTGAGCACCTGCTCGGAGTGCTCGGGCAGGGTCTCGTAATCGCGCACATTCCGGCGCGCGTGCAACAACCACGCCAGCGACCTCTCAACCACCCAGCGCCTCGGCAGGATCACGAACCCCTGCGCCCCCTTTGGCCTGGTCACGGTTTTGATCGTCAGGTGGAGGAAGGTCTTAGCCCAGTCGACGAGTGTGCCCGCGTAGGCCAGATCGGCCCAGACGATGGTGATCTCGGGGTGCATGAGACGGAGCCGGAAGAGGGCTTCGCGGGCGGCGACGCTGTCGTGCATATCGGCCGGGGTGACCATCACGAACAGCGGCAGCCCCTTGAGGTCCACGATGATGTGTCTCTTCCGGCCCGGTGTCCTTTTCCGGCGTCGTATCCCGACGTGGAGCGCGGGACGGTGGCGGCGACCTTGACGGACTGCGAATCGATCACCGCCGCCACCGGGTTCGGGGACGTACCCATCGCGCGCCGGACCCGGCGCCGCAGCTGGTCACGGATGAGGTTGAAGACCCCAGCGGCGGACCAGCGGCTGAAGAACCCGAAGACGGTCTTGAACGGCGGGTAATCCTGGGGAAGTGCGGCCCATTTGCAGCCGGTGTCGACGAGATAGCGCAGGGCATCGACAATCTCGCGTCGCGGATGGGCCTCGGGCCGGCCGCCGCGCGGAGTCTGGCAGGCCGGCACCGGCAACAACGGCTCGATGAGAAGCCATTCGAGGTCGGTGGTGTCCGAGGGATACCGGCGCCGGCGCATGACGTCCGCCCCCGTCAGGCGATCAGGTCAAGGGTGGACTCCACGGAGTTGAGCTGGGCGACGATGTGCCGCACCCGCTTGTCCTCCGGATCCAGGGCGGCGTGCGGGGCGATGGTGCCCGTGATCAGGCGGCGGACCTCGGTGAGCAGCACGTGCACCCGCGCCGTTTCGTAGGTCTCCAGCTCGTTCGGGTCCGCGGTGAACTGATAGCCGTCCGCACGGGTGTAGATCACCGGTGGCCATCCCTTCTTGCTGATGATGTCGCGCATCATCGCCATTCCCGACTGCACTTGGCTGCGGGTAAGTTCGGTGGCCCGCATCAGCTGGGGCATGTGGAGACCTGCCGGGCGGGCCTGCATGAGTGCTCTCCAGATCACTTCCGCGTGCTCGCGTGCCGCATCACCCCGGTGCCGTGACCGGGGCATTCCTACTCGCCTCGCAGGAGTTTCGCGAGTTCTTCGTCGACGTCGACCTGGCCGGTGTCCACGGCAGTGAGGATCCACTCGCAGGTGGCCCGGACCCGGTCGACGTTGCGGTGCACGGTGTCGCGTTCGTCATCGGAGAAGCGGCGCTCGCGCAGTGAGGGGACGATCCGCCCTGTGGCCGCGACGAACCGCTGACAGGCGCCGACCAGGTCCAAGAACTCCAGCGCGTGGTTGATCCGCCGCACGGTCGGCTCGAACGGCTCCGGGGCGTCTTCGAGCTGCTGCTCGTGGGCCTCGCGCAGCTGACGGGACTGCTCGACCTGAGCGTGATTTACCTGGTGACGAGCCGTCTTATCGGTCATGGCTTTGAACGCCACCGCCGGACGCCTCAGCAGATCGGTCGCCACCTGCGCGGCGACCTGCTCGTCGGCGACCAGGTCGTGCACAGCCTCGATCTTCTCCTGCGCCGTCTCTGGGCCCGGACCGTGATACCCGACCCGCTGCCGGGAGGTCTCCGGCGTCCATCGGCGTTTGCCGGTCCGCTCGTCCAGCGGCGGATTCTTGATCGCCGCCCACCGCTCCTCAGGATCCGAGATCGCGGCGAGCACCTTGTGGGTGCTGAAGGCCACCCCGGCGCACCGGTGTCGCTCGGGCCACCGACTGGCCACCCACCGATACTCCTTGATCGTGTTGTAGGGGACGTCGATGTCTTCCGACAGCCGGTGCAACCATGCCGACACCCCGAATAAGTCGTCCCCCGCGGACCGGCCGCCGTGTTCCTGCATGGGAACCACTTCCAGGGCGCCATCGCCGATGATGAACGAACTCTTCGACAACTTCTCAGCTGCCTCGCGCAGCCGTTCCACGATCTGCTCGTACCGGTCAACGCTGACGTTGCCGACCATCTCCGAACTCGGCACCACACCCACCCCCTGCCAGGCCGGAGCACGGCACCCGTGGCCGTAAAGGGGAACTCCGGCCCGCCCGATAGGGGGCAGAATCCGCCCGCCAGCGAGTGCCCGAAAGGCGCGCCACCGCGGCGCGTGAAGCGTGCGAAAGCTCTCCGCAAAGCCTCTGCCGAACTACCGAGAGCGGAGAGCCCTGTGCACACAGAGCCCTCCACCGTGGCGCCTGTACGAGATCAGCTGAGGTTCAAAGATGGGTTCTTACGGGGCACGGAAGCGCACCGGACTGCGACTGGCAGCCGCCGCCGGACTCCAGCCCTCAGTGAAGCTTTACCGTGCACCCCCATTCCTGACGAGTCGTCAGTTCAGTAACCTGACTGGGCGTCAGTTAAGTTGGCCGTCACACAGAGCGGGCGTCAGCGATGCTTGGATCGACTCACGGCACCCTCACCACACACTCCAGCCCCACCCGCGCCGTGGCCTGCGCGGAGCACCCCGCCCCGGCCGCCGTCCACAGCACGGCAGGTCCGTACGCCGAGGCAGGCAGCAGAGGCGGCCACGGGGGCGGGGGCGGCGGCACGGACCGCGACCTGGACGTCAGCGGCCGCCCCCTGCACGCCCCCGTCCCCGACCTGGACCGCTTCTTCCGGCCCGAGGCGCTGGCCGTCGTCGGCGCCTCCGACAGCGAGGGCCGTCCCAACACCGGCATCACCCGCCGGCTGATGGCCTGGGCCGAGCGCGTGGGCGCCCGTCTGTACCCGGTCAATCCGGGCCGCGAGAGCGTCTTCGGTGTGCCCTGCTTCCCCTCCGTCCCCGACCTGCCCGAACAGGTCGATCTCGCCGTACTGCTGGTCGCCGACCCGGCGGCGGTCATCGGTGAACTGGCCGACGCCAAGGTCAAGTTCGCGGTCGCCTTCGCCTCCGGCTTCGCCGAGACCGGCGAGGCGGGGGCGGCGTCCCAGGACCGGCTGGCCCAGGCCGTACGGCGCTCCGGGATGCGGCTGCTGGGGCCGAACACCAACCTCAACGCCTTCGAGGAGTTCCGCGAGGACCTGCCCGGCCCGGCCATCGCCCTGATCACCCAGTCAGGCCACCAGGGCCGCCCGGTCTTCTCCCTTCAGGAACTGGGCATCCGCCTCTCGCACTGGGCCCCCACCGGCAACGAGGCCGACTTGGAGACCGCCGACTTCATCTCCTATTTCGCCACCCGCCCCGAGGTCGGGGCGATCGCCGCGTATATGGAAGGGCTCAAGGACGGGCGCTCCTTTCTGCTCGCCGCCGACCGCGCGGCCCGTAACAAGGTGCCCGTCGTCGCCGTCAAGGTCGGCCGCACCGAGACCGGCGCCCGCACCGCCGCCTCCCACACCGGCAAACTCACCGGCACCGATGCGGTGGTGGACGCGGCGATGCGGCAGTTCGGGGTGATCCGGGTGGACGGGCTGGACGAGCTCCAGGACACCGCGGCCCTGCTGGCCCGGGCCCCCAGGCCCACCGCCGAGGGGGTCGCCGTCTATTCGATATCCGGCGGCACCGGCGCCCACTTCTGCGACCTGGCCACCGCCGCCGGGCTGCAGCTGCCCACGCTCTCCGCCCACAAGCAGGCGGAGCTGCACCAGTGGATCCCCGACTACCTCAGCGTCGCCAACCCCATCGACAACGGCGG
This sequence comes from Streptomyces sp. UF-297, assembly GCF_058245575.1. Lineage (NCBI taxonomy): Bacteria > Bacillati > Actinomycetota > Actinomycetes > Kitasatosporales > Streptomycetaceae > Streptomyces > Streptomyces sp. UF-297. The sequence goes on from NZ_JBSIBZ010000059.1 coordinate 52,869, forward strand.
ACACCCCGTCGGCGACTGGCGCGGGCGCCGGATCATCGACGCCGTCCTGGCCGACCCGGACGTGGGCGTACTGATCTGCCCGATCACCGGCCCCTTCCCGCCCATGAGCGACAAGCTGGCACAGGACCTGGTGGACGCGGCGGAGGAGACCGACAAGCTGGTGTGCGTGGTGTGGGGCTCGCCGGTGGGCACCGAGCACGCCTACCGCACGACCCTGCTCGGCTCCTCGAAGGTGGCGACCTTCCGCACCTTCGCCAACTGCATCACGGCCGTCGGCGCCTACCTCGGCCACCACCGCTTCACCGCCGCCTACCGCTCCCCCTTCGAGGACGCCCCGCGCGCGCCGTCCCCGTCCGCCCGCAAGGCGCGGGCCCTGATGCGGCCGGGCGAACAGCTCAGCGAGCACGCGTCCAAGCAGCTGCTGCGGGCCTACGGCATCAGAGTGCCGCGCGAGCAGCTGGTGACCAGCGCGGCGGCGGCCGTGCGCGCCGCGGGACTGGTCGGCTACCCCGTCGTGATGAAGGCCTCCGCGCCGCAGCTGGCGCACAAGACCGAACTGGGCCTGGTCAAGATCGGTCTGACCTCCGCCAGCCAGGTCCGCGACGCCTACCGCGAGCTGAGCGACATCGCCCGCTACGAGGACATCGACCTGGACGGGGTGCTGGTGTGCCAGATGGTCGAGCGGGGCGTGGAGATGGTCGTGGGCGTCACCCAGGACAGCCTCTTCGGGCCGACGGTGACCGTGGGCCTGGGCGGGGTGCTCGTCGAGGTCCTGCGCGACGCCGCGGTGGGCGTACCGCCCTTCGGCGAGGACCGGGCCCGCGCCATGCTCGCCGAACTGCGCGGCCACGCCCTGCTGGAGGGGGTCAGAGGCGCGCCCCCCGCCGACGTCGACGCGCTGGTGGAGGTCGTCCTGCGGGTGCAGCGCATGGCCCTCGAACTGGGCGACGCGATCCATGAGTTGGACATCAACCCCCTGATGGTGCTGCCCCGCGGCCAGGGCGCGGTCGCACTGGACGCGCTGACGGTGTGCCGCTGAGCCACCGGGGTCCGCGCGGCGCCGTCCGGCCACCGCGCCACCCCCGCCGTCACCCGCCCACAGCCGCGCCCGAATCCGCGTCCGCACCCGAATCCGCGTCCGCACCCGTGCCCAAGCCCAAGCCCACGCCCACGCCCACGCCCACGCCCACGCCCACGCCCACGCCCACAGCAGCATTCCCACCCGCCGTACGACCTGGAGTGTCTTCTTCATGACGCCCTCCCCCGAGGCTCGTCCCGACCCTGCCGACTCCCGCGATCCCGCCCTCTCCGGCGACCCTGCCAACTCCCGTGATCGCACTGATTCCTTGATACTCCACGCCACTGACAACGGCGTCTCGTGGATCACCCTCAACCGCCCCGAGGCGCTCAACGCCCTCACCCGTGACCAGCGCGAACGCATCATCGCGCGGCTCGCGCAGGCCTCCGCCGACCCGGCCGTACGCGCCGTGGTGATCACCGCGACGGGCCGGGGGTTCTGCGCGGGCGCCGATCTGCGCGGCGGCCCCGACGCGGCGGCCGAGCGGGTGGCCGGCGACGTCTCCCGCATGATCCGCGACGGCGCGCAGCGCTTCATCGCGGCCGTACTGGACTGCGAGAAGCCGGTGATCGCCGCCGTCAACGGCACCGCGGCGGGTATCGGCGCCCATCTCGCGCTGGCCTGCGACCTCGTACTGGCCGCCGAATCGGCCACGTTCATCGAGGTGTTCGCGCGGCGCGGGCTCGTACCGGACGGCGGCGGGGCGTATCTGCTGACCCGCCTGCTGGGGCCGCGGCGCGCCAAGGAGCTGCTGTTCTTCGGCGACGCGGTGTCCGCCGCCGAGGCCGAGCGGCTGGGGATGGTCAACCGCGTGGTGCCGGACGGGGAGCTGGCCAAGACGGCCCGCGCGTGGGCCGAGCGGCTGGCCGCCGGCCCGACCCGCGCCCTCGCCCTGACCAAGCAGCTGGTGAACGCCGCGCTGGACACCGACCGCCCGGCCGCCTTCGCCGCCGAGGCCGCCGCCCAGGAGATCAACATGACCACCGCCGACGCGCAGGAGGGCGTCGCGTCCTTCATCGAGCGCCGGGCGCCCGTCTACCGGGGGCGCTGACCGGCGTACGAGGGGGCGGCGTATGGCGTACGAGGGGACGGCGCACCGGCGGCGACGACCTACGGGGACAGCACCGGCGGAGACAGCACCAGCGGAGACAGCGACCTGCGGGAACAGCACCAGCGGGGACAGCGACTTGCGGGGGCAGCGACCCGCGGGAACAGCGACCGGCGCGGTGAAGGGCCCGCGGCCTGTCGCACCGACAGACCCGGGCCCTGTTGCCCCCGTAACTCCCCCGTACTTCCCCAGCACTCCCCCGTTCCCCCGTTATGGCGCTGGGGCGCGACGGCCGCGTACCGACTGGGAGCCTGCCGGGTATCCGCACACCCGGGGTCCCGGTGATGCCCGGCAGAACTCCCGTCGGTACGCGCACCGTTCACCCGGTACACGAGGCGGACCCGCGGCCCGTATGACACGCCTCTATGTGACCTGCATCACATGTCATCGGCGGTGCAGGTGCGCACCTCGCGCGTATTGCGGGTGCGCACCCCCGGCAGCCACCCGTCCACGCCCTCGGCCGTCCTGACCAGGTACCAGCGGGTGGAGGTGATGCCCTCCTCGTCCCGGACGAGCGTGCCGTCGGTGACCACGCAGCGGGCGGCCAGCGGGTCGCCGTGCCAGACGCGGCCCGCGGCGTTGTCGGGCGCGGCGTACTTCGCGCGCGGGTCCTTGGCCAGCCGCAGGGCGCACTCCAGCGTGCGCGAACCGCGGCACGCCACCTCGCTGTTGTAGACCTTTATCGGCACGGTCGTCCCCGGACCGGACGGGCCCGGCTCGGGCGCGGCGGGCCGCACCAGCCACCACACGCCCAGCGCCACGACCGCGACCGCCGCGGCGACCACGACCGCGAAGAGGGCCGAGCGCCGCCGCTTCACGGAGAGGGGAACGACCGCGGGAGCGCCGTCGGCCCGGCTGCTCTCCTGGATCCGCGCCCACAGCCCCGGCGGCATCTCGATGGCCGCGTCGGCCGCGCGCAGCGCCTCGCGCAGCGCCGCCTCGGCCTCGTCCCGCCCCGCTTCGGCGGGACCGGCTCCTCCCGTAGAGCGCCGCCCCATGGCGTCACTCACCTCCTTGTCCGCCGTGCCGCGTCTGCGCCAGATACGCCCGCAGTGCGTCCAGGGCCCGGGTGCGGTGCCGGGCAGCGGTCCCGCGGTGCACCTTCATGATCTTCGCGGCCTGGTCGATGGTGTACCCGTCGAGGTCGACGAGGATGACGATCCCGGCCTGGCGATGCGTCAACCGCCCGAGCAGGCGCACCGCTTCGAGCTCGGCGTGCCGGCGCTCCACCCCGCCGTCCCACCCCCCGGCGCCGCCAGGGCCGCCGTTCCCCGTCTCCGCGCCCTCGACCGCCTCCAGCTCGTCGACCAGCACCTGCCGCCGGTCCTTGCGGTACGCGTCGCGGGCCACGCTCAGTACGGCCGTGAAGGCATAGGCGTACGGCTCGGGGTGCGTGAGCAGGCGCTGCGGGCGGGCGGCGAGCTTGAGATAGGCCTCGTGCACGACATCCTCCGCGGACTGGCGGGTACCTGCCAGCATGACCGCCCTGCGGTACAGCCGCGGCAGCAGGCCGCAGAAGACCTCGTCGAAGTCCGCCGACGCGTCCGAGGAGGGGGCTGACGCGTTCGGACATGATGGAGGTGTGGCATCGGCCATGTACCGGAACTCTCCGCGTGGTGCGGCCGCGGGCGCGGCCGACGGGGAGGCTACCCGGCGCAGTACCGGACCAATCGGCTCCCCTCGCCGGTACCCCGAGTGCGCCGCACACCTTCACATCTGACGCTGCATCAGATTGAATGAGGCCATGATGGGACACGCCGGTATGGCAGCCACGGCCGTGCGGTATCTGCGCTCGGTCGGCGCCCCCACCCGGGCCGCCGCACCCGCGCCCGCACCCGCGCCCACCACCGAGCGCCCCCGCCCCGCGCTGCGCGCCGTACGCGAGGACGAGCGCGCCCCCCTGGACCCGGCCGAATTCCGCGCGGTCCTGGGCCACTTCGCGAGCGGCGTCACCGTCATCACCGCGCCCGCCGCGCCCGACGACGCGCCGGCTGCCCCCGCCGGCTTCGCCTGCCAGTCCTTCGCCTCGCTCTCCCTGGACCCGCCGCTGGTCGTCTTCATGGTGGCCCGTACGTCCACGACCTGGCCGCGCATCGCCCGCGCCGGCGTCTTCTGCGTCAACGTCCTGGGCGCCCACCAGGGCGAGCTGTGCCGCGGCTTCGCGGTCAGCGGGGGCGACAAGTTCGCCGGCGTGGCCCACACCCCCGCGCCCGTGACCGGCTCACCGCGCCTTATCGGCGTACCGGCCTGGATCGACTGCACGATCCAGACCGTGCACACCGGCGGCGACCACCTCCTGGTCATCGGCCGGGTCGCCGCCCTGGGCACGGACGAGACGGCGGCCGGGGAAGGCCCCCTGCTCTTCCACCGGGGCGCCTTCGGCCGACTCGGGACCGCCTGAGGAGGGCGCGCGTACGGCCTCGCGCCACGCGGCGGAGCCGCGCACCGACACAGAGCCCGCGCCTCTTACGGGGCGCGGCGCCGTCACCTCCCTGAAGCCCTCAGGCCCCCGCGAGCCCCGCCGCGCCGCCCCGCCGCCGCCGGATGACCAGTGCCATCAGCGCCGCCATCGCCCACAGTGCGCCCGAGGCGTACCAGACGGGGTCGTACGTGCCGAAGGCGTCGCGGGCCAGGCCGCCGAGGGAGGCGATCACCGCGGCGCCCACCTGGTGGGAGGCCAGGACCCAGCCGAAGACGATGGCGCTGTCCTCGCCGTAGTGCTCGCGGCACAGGGCGATGGTCGGCGGGACGGTCGCCACCCAGTCCAGGCCGTAGAAGACGACGAAGAAGATCATCGGCGGGTGGAGGGAGTCGGCCGGCAGGATGGGCAGGAACATCAGGGCGACACCGCGCAGCGCGTAGTACGTGGCGAGCGGGCGGCGGGTGTCGAAGCGGTCGGTGAACCAGCCGGAGGCGATGGTGCCGACGACGTCGAAGACCCCGATGACCGCCAAAAGCGAGGCCGCGGCCGTCACCGGCACGATCATCAAAGCCCGGCTCGCGATGGCCACGGCAGCCCAGGTCAGCACGGGTGCGGTGGCCAGCGCCCGGTATCCGTTCCCCCTCGTCTCTCGCATGGCCGGGGACGTAAACCGTGACACCGTGGCAGGCTCAAAGCCCGGGTGCGGCACACTGGCGCCATGCGAATCGGCGAGCTGTCCAAGCACACCGGGGTCAGCATCCGGATGCTGCGCTATTACGAGGCCCGGGACCTGCTGCGCCCCCAGCGCCACCCCAACGGCTACCGCACCTACACCGAAGAGGACATCCGCCTGGTCCGCCGCATCCGGGCCCTGCTCTCCGCCGGCCTGTGCACCCCGGTGATCGCCCGCGTGCTGCCCACCATCTGCGAACGCGACGGCGTCCTCGTCCCCTGCACCCCCGGCCTGGCCGACGAACTCCGCCTGGAGCGGGCCCGTATCGACCGCCAGATCGCCGATCTGGAGGAATCCCGCCGCACCCTGGACCGCGCCATCGCCGCGGCCCCCCGGCGCACGGCCGGATAGACCCCACGCGATCACGCGCCCGGAGCACGTCGACAGGCCGGGCGGCCCGCAGGATGGTGGAATCGTCAGGAGCGCGGCCGGGCACCTCGACGAGCCGCGGCCAGAGCACGCCCGCCCCGGCAGCCAAGGAGACCACCGTGCCCGCGCCCGAGAGCACCGCGCAGCCTCCCGCCCAATACACGGATCTGCGCGCCCTGTTCATCAACTGCACGCTCAAGCCCTCCCCCGAGGTCAGCAACACCCAGGGGCTGGTCGATATCAGCCGGTCGATCATGGAGAAGCAGGGGGTGCGGGTCGACCGGATCCGGGCGGTGGACCACGACATCGCGGTGGGCGTACGGCCCGACATGACCGAGTACGGCGCGGCGAGCGACGAGTGGCCCGAGCTGTACGAGCGCGTGCTGGCCGCGGACATCCTGGTGCTGGCCGGGCCCATCTGGCTGGGTGACAACAGCTCCGTGATGAAGCACGTCGTCGAGCGGCTCTACGGCTGCTCGGGCGTGCTCAACGACCAGGGGCAGTACGCCTACTACGGCCGGGTCGGCGGCTGCCTGATCACCGGCAACGAGGACGGCATCAAGCACTGCGCCATGAACGTCCTCTACAGCCTGCAGCACATCGGCTACGCCATCCCGCCCCAGGCCGACGCGGGCTGGATCGGCGAGGCGGGCCCCGGCCCCAACTACCTCGACCCCGGCTCCGGCGGCCCGGAGAACGACTTCACCAACCGCAACACCACCTTCATGACCTGGAACCTCCTCCACCTCGCCCGGCTCCTCAAGGACGCCGGGGGCATCCCCGCCCACGGAAACCAGCGCTCGCAGTGGGACGCCGGCTGCCGCTTCGACTTCGACAACCCCGAACACCGCTGACAGGCCGATAGGGCCTGTCGTCAACGTCCCGTCCGGCCTGCGACGCCTGGCCCTAGAACGTCAGCACCGCCCGCGCCACTCTCCCCTCCCGCGCGTCCTGGGCGGCCTTCGCGAAGTCCTCGACCGGATACGCGGCGGTGACCAACTCATCGAGCAACAGCCGCCCTTGGCGGTACAGCTCGGCGTACAGGGCGATGTCCCGCTGCGGCCGCGCGGAGCCGTACCGGCAGCCCAGGATGGACTTGTCCAGATACATCGAGGACACCCTGAAGCTCGCCTCGGCCGTGGCCGGCGGCACGCCCAGCAGCACCGCCTGGCCGTGCCGGTCCAGCAGGTCGACGGCCTGGCGTATCAGCTCGGGGCGCCCCACGCACTCGAAGGTGTGGTCGGCGCCCGTCGGCAGGATCTCCTCGACCGCGGCCACCGTGTCCGCCACCGCGCAGGCGTCCACGAAGTGCGTCGCCCCGAACTGCCGCGCCACCGCCTCCTTCGCGGGGTTGGCGTCCACCGCGACGATCGTCAACGCCCCCGCTATCCGCGCCCCTTGCAGAACATTGAGCCCGATGCCCCCGGCCCCGATGACCACCACCGAGTCGCCCCGGTCCACCTTCGCGCGGTTGAGCACCGCCCCGACTCCGGTCAGCACCCCGCACCCGATCAGCGCCGCCGACGCCATCGGTATGTCCTCGGGGATCTTCACCGCCTGCACGGCCTTGACGACCGTACGCTCCGAGAACGCCGAATTCGACGCGAAGTTGAACAGCCCGTCCGCCCCGCGCCGGAACGGCCTGCCCGGCCTGCCGATCGCCGCCCGGCACATCGTCGGCCGCCCCCGGTCGCACTGCGCGCACGCCCCGCAGTTGGCGAGCGTGGACAGCGCGACATGATCCCCCACCGCCACATGCGCGACCCCCGCACCCACGGCCTGGACCACCCCCGCCCCCTCGTGCCCCAGCACCACCGGCACCGGGAAGGGAATCGTCCCATCCACCACTGACAAGTCGCTGTGGCACAGCCCCGCCGCCCGGATCCCGACCAGCACTTCCCCCGGCCCCGGGTCCCGCACCTCCAGGTCGTCCACGACCCGGACCCGCTCCCCGTCGAAGATCACTCCCCGCATACCCGCCTCACCGCTCCCGCCTGGGAAGGCCGAGCACCCGCTCGGCGATGATGGTGCGCTGAATCTCGTCCGACCCGCCATAGATCGTGTCGGCCCGCGAGAACAGGAACATCCGCTGCCCCGCGTCCAGTTCGTACGGCTCCTCCTCACTCCACTCCCGCGGCCCCACCGCCCCCGCGGCCCCCCTCACCCGCACCGCCAGCTCCCCCAGCCGCTGATGCCACCCGCCCCACAACAGCTTCGCCACACTCGGCGCCCCCGCATCCTCCGCCGCCCCCAGCGTTCGCAGCGCGTTCCACCGCATCACCTTCAACTCGGACCACTGCCGCACCAGTTGATCGCGCACAACCGGATCCCGCACCGCCCCCGACCGCACGGCATCACTCACAACAGACTCCAGCTCCCCCGCAAACCCCACCTGTTGCACCAGCGTCGACACCCCCCGCTCGAACGCCAGCAGCCCCATCGCCACCCGCCACCCATTCCCCGCCCCACCCACCACATGCTCCGCCCGCGCCACCGCCCCGTCGAAGAACACCTCATTGAACTCGGCCGCCCCCGACATCTGCCGAATCGGCCGCACCTCCACCCGCCCCGGCTGATCCATCGGTACGAGCAGAAAGGACAGCCCTCGATGCCGGCGCTCCCCCATCTCCGTACGCGCCAGCACAAAACACCAGTCGGCATCCGCAGCCAACGAGGTCCACACCTTCTGCCCACTGACCCGGTACACACCCCCCTCCCGCTCCCCCACCGTCCGCACCCCCGCCAAATCCGACCCCGCGCCCGGCTCGCTGTACCCCTGACACCACAACTCCTCCCCCCGGGCAATAGCAGGCAAGAACCGCCCCCGCTGCACCTCGTCCCCAAAAGCAATCAACGTGGGCCCCAGCAAATTCTCCCCGATATGCCCCACCCGCCCCGGAGCCCCCGCCCGCACATACTCCTCCCCCCACACCACCTGCTGCGTCAGAGACGCCCGCCGATTCCCGTAACTCCCCTCCCACCCCAGCCCGATCCACCCATCACGCCCCAACTCCCGCTCCCATTCCCGCCGCACATCAAGCCGACCCTTGGAACCAGCAGCAGCGAACTCCCCCACCACATGCCCCGAAAGCCACCCCCGAACTTCCCCCCGAAAGACCTCGTCCTCGACCCCGAACCCGAAATCCATCATCACCACCCCACCCACCCGTCTTTTCCCCCACCCACAACGGGAGGGGGCGGGGCTGCGGGGTGGGGTACTCGGGCGTAAAG